>NZ_JAQLOH010000019.1 GCF_028204095.1 Candidatus Anaplasma sp. TIGMIC | reverse complement strand
TTCTTGTCAATTTCGGCATCACTCGCCTTAAGAGCCTGAGCGAAAGCGATTCTTACGCAATATTAGGTCTGACACAATTTTGTCTTTTTGGTATATACACAGCGCGGTGTGTGAGGATACGGCAACCACGTACAGAAACTCTGCGACGCGAAGAGTCAATTCTGTTTTGAACTGCGAGCAGCGGTGTAGTTCTACTCTATGACCTTTTTAACTATGAAGAACCCCATGTCTGCTTCTGGAGCGTTTGACAACACTTGATCCCTGATGTCTTCTACTTCGACCATATCGTCGCGCAGCGGCAATGCGCGAGGAGTTCCGCCATTTGTGGCGGGGGTAACTCCAGCTGTGTTTACTTCGGCCAACATCCCGAACCACGAGATAACGTCTGCAAGTTGCGCACGGTAAAGCTCAGCCTCTTCTTCAGTAATCTTTAGTCGAACCAGCCTAGCGATTCGTTTCATCTCACTCGCACTTACTCCCGTATTAGATGCTATACTCCCTTTCTCCACCGCGCTGCCCTCTAACCCAGATGTGAGCCCAAGTAGTTACCTAACAGTCCAGCTATTGTCAATACTCGTACTTTCTCGGATGACGTAATCTCGCTATGGCAGGCAATGGTGTCAGTCACGACTAAAGAATCAAGCTCCGAAGTTTCAACGGTTTCCAGAGCCCGTCCAGACAAAACCCCATGCGTAATAAACCCGTGTACGCTTACAGCGCCACGTGTCTTTAATGCTGCTGCAGCATTGCACAACGTACCCCCTGAGTCTACTATGTCATCAAGAATGAAGCAGTGCCTGTCCTTTACATTGCCGACAACATGCATAACTTCTGACACACCAGGCCCCTCTCGGTATTTGTCTATAACTGCGACCTGAATCGAGTTTACATTGTACTTTGCTGACAATGCCTTGACGAAAGACCGCACCCGCCCCAGGGCACCATAGTCAGGTGCTACAACCACAAGCCTCTCTAGCAAGTGGCTTCCACTAAGGTAATCAATAAATACATCATGTGATGAAATGCTAGTGAAAGGGATATCGAAAAACCCAGTTGCCTGACTGGAGTGTAAGTCTACTGTGACGATGTGATCTATGCCGGACCTGCTTATCATGTTAGCGATCACCTTTGCACTCAGCGCTGACACGTAAGAGCCATGTGCATCGCTACGACGCATAACCCTATCTTGTCTGGAATAGCAAAGGTACGGTACTACAGCGGTAATACGACCAGGTACCCTGGCTCTGCGCACTGCATCGACCAGTAGCAGTAGCTCCATTAAATTGTCGTTCGCAGGCGTACACAGCGACTGCAGAATAACAACGTGAGTATCTGATGCTATGGCACTACATGGGAATTCCAGATTAATCTCCCCATCAGCGAACCTTGATGTAGTAGGCGCCACTAACGGAGCGTTGACCGCACTCGACAGACTTGCGGCAAGAGTTGACGAGGCACTCCCAGGTACTATAACAACCATACTCCACCAATATGCCAACTAACGAGTGCATGATAATTGCGAGCATAACAAAAGTAAACATGTTTTCCAGTAACTGTGCTACCATAAACTGTGTCTTCCTACCAATTAAATGCGGTGAACTACATGGTTACGGAACAGGAAGTTCTCAGCGTGCTGCAAGGCATGGTGGACCCGGATACAGGAGCTAAAATCTCAGATATTGGGAAGCTGTCTGTAACAGTTAACAAGGGTGATGTCGGTATTATACTTCAAGTTCCAGAGCGATTGGGTGCACCGTGGGAAAGGGAGTTTAAAAGGCGCTGTGAGTCGATCATTAAGAGTAAAATTCCCGGTGTTGTCAGCGTAACTCTTGTGACGTCTATAGTGAGAGTGCCAAAACCCGCTCCAAAGGCCGATATACAGGGTGTTAATAACGTTGTACTTGTAGCTTCAGGTAAGGGGGGCGTGGGCAAATCCACTGTTGCGACATTTATTGCCCTTACACTAGCAAACAAAGGATATGCGGTATCGCTTGTTGACGCAGACATCTATGGCCCTTCAATACCGCAGTTGCTGGGCACCAAGAGCATGGCTGCAGTCGATGATGTTGGTATGATCATACCTGTTGAAGCTTATGGGGTTAAAAGCATATCCATGGGCAATATTGTGGAAGACAATGAAAAAGCAGTAGTTTGGCGTGGCCCTATGCTAGCAAAGGCTATAAACAAGCTTATTACCGGGACAAAGTGGGGCACAAGCGACTACATGATTATAGATACTCCTCCAGGTACGGGTGACGTTCACATTAGCATTACGCATGGGTACAAACTTACGGGAGCGGTCGTCGTGCTCACTCCCCATGATTTATCTATGACCCAAGCGATGAAAACTTGTGACATGCTTCATAGCCTGGGTGTGGGGCTCTTGGGCGTTGTTGAAAATATGAGTTACTTTCTGGATAGAGCAACCGGTATCAAGACCTCGATTTTTGGTGAAGGTGGGGGGCTAGAAATAGCTAGACGTACGGGATCGACTCTGCTCGGTGAAGTAGGCATCTATCCGAAGATGTCTGTATCCTCATTTGCAGACAGTTTTAACGCTGCTGATGGAGAATTGCAGAGAGCGTATGAGAAAATTACGAGCAACATGTTAGATAGCATAAGAAATGCGTCAACATAACTCCAGTCACTGTGTATTTATAGGGGCTCGTGAACTTCTAACTACTGGTTGCGGGTTTTTACATGTGATGTGCGCTGGGAAACCACGAATGTGTAGCAAAGAGCAAGTACCAGCATGGCTCGGCTTCTTGCGTTAAGAGTAACGATATCCTAGTCTGCATTGTGTGTGATAGTTACTGTTATGCACGGCATGTATGGTGCTTTTTTCTGATATAGTTGTGTGGAAAATCCTCGTGCTGTAGTTATTCAGGAGGCACGAAGTACCGATAAACGGGATCTACTGGTAGGTATATAGACGATGAGATGTGCCGCTTGCGGCTTTGAGCACAGTTGAGGTAAGATCGTGTGCTGTTTTGCAGCGGAACCTTTGTCTATGATTCGCAGATATAGCTTGTTTTCGTTTTTATTTGCAAAGCTGTTAGAGTTGCAACCACAGGGGCCCTATATTATTATTTTCTTACCCCGGCATCAGTCAGCTTGCTAACAATCAACTATAGCACAGATGGAGGAGAGAAGTTTCTTACTCTTGTAGGTAAGTCCACGCGGTAATTTTGTGTGGTAATTCTCCACCAAGTCATACCTACATCGTGTTATTTAGTTGTGAAATATCTAATAGCAACGGATATCCGTGCCACGCTATGCATCACATTTTGCGATATAGACGGGAAATGCAATGGAACGGAATTTATCTGGGTGCGCGCCACCTTACCGTACGCACACCCAAGTTTTAGAGAACAAGGTCAACTAATAGTGAATTGCCCAAGTAGAGCAAGCAGAGTGTACTGGCTCACTACCAAATTGCTTTGGGAGTTGATTAGACGCACTTTTGCCTTTAGTAATTCTTGCTCTATATCCAAGACATCTAGAGTGGTCTTCAAATTTAAGTGTGCTTCTTGAGTTATAGCTTCCAGAGCCACCTCAGTGTACTTTACGGATTCACGAGCGGATTGGAGCACGAACTTTGCAGTTACTAGCTCTTCCCAAGCGTCTACGACGGATTCTTCAATCTCCCTTGAGATCTCGTGCATGGAATACAAGTGTTGTTGTCGTGTCTTGTGTGTTCTGTCTATGTCTATAAATCCTACTCCGTGATCAAAAATAGGCAAACGCAGTTGCACATCTAGCCTGTGTGTTGCTTTACCTATGTCATTACCAGGGAATGACTCTGTAGCCGACAAATGCAGCGTAGGTAGCACTTTTTTAGCTACAGCAGCGGCAACTTCGCGCTTTGATGCTTGGTACATGTTTTGTGAAAGCTTGAGAGACAAGTTATTGTTCTTTGCGATCTCCAGTGCTTCTTCCAGGGATCCTGGGATCTGTAGCCTACGTTTTGGATATACCAACTCCACAGGTTGCTCACCCACAATGTGTGCATAGTTAGCCTCTACAGCTCTCAATCTTCCCCGAGCGCTCATTGCTTCAGATTTGGCTTGGGCAAGTTTCGCTTTAGCTTTTGCAAGTTCAGTTTTGGTAATCTCACCAACGGCGAAGCGTTTTTCCGCCGACAGAAGATGCTCTTGCATTACCTTGACATTATGCTCATTTAGTCTGTCTACTTCATATGCAGTCAAGGCATTCATGTAGGTTTTTATTGCGCTTAGCAGAGTTCTTTGTTTTTCCAGTGCGAAGGAAATATCCTGTGCGGTGTGTAGAAATTTTGCCCTATCAACGTTAAACATGGCTGCTCCGTTGAACATTGGCTGAGTCAGTGTTATGGCGGACGTGTGCGCCTTAGCAGCAGGACCCTGCTGATGCATTTTTAGTTCATAAACGACCTGGGGTAGGATCCCAGATACCGCTGAATTCACGATTTCGCGCTTGCTAGCTAGACTCTTACACAAACTGGCCTTAATCGCCATGTTGTTAGCAAGTGTTTTGTTTAGCGCTTCGTCAAGAGATGTACCGTGTGCCGCTGATGAAACCTTCATCAGAATAAGTGAAAAAATTAATAACGCCTTGCGCATACGCGACCACCAATAAACTGTGTTTTCTAATGTCTAATGGTATCTAAAATCTAAGACCATGCAAGGTTTTAATCACTTGCACTCCACGCATTATAATGCCAAAAGCGCAACACAACCTATTCTATTATTTTGCTGTGAAGCATGGGTATTGGAGCCTTTTTATGGGTAGTTTCAGTCTAGTTTGGATTGACAAGTTATGGATAAGATAGTAGAGTCCGCTAGCGCGAGTTCGGTTTTTTGTGGGTTATCAGGCATGAGGACTTTTTCTCTAAAGGCTAGTGGAATAGACAAGCGATGGGTTCTGATTGACGCCCGTGATATGGTAGTAGGTAGGCTTGCAGCGTTCATAGCCAAGGTGTTGCGTGGTAAGCACAAGCCGGAGTTTACTCCGCACATGGACTGTGGAGACTATGTTGTTGTGGTAAACGCGGGGTTGGTTAAGTTTACGCGCAGCAAGATGAAAGACAAGGTTTACTACAGGCACACAGGGTACCCTGGGGGGTTGAAAAGCTGTTCTCCGGAAGATTTTGTGCGTGCGGGATACGCGGAGAGGATACTCAAGTTGGCGGTTTGGAGAATGTTGGGTGATGGGCCTCTTGCAAGAAGGCGGTTCAGGAATCTCAAGGTGTACTCCGGTCCCCATCACGGTCATGATGCGCAGAAGCCAGTCACTCTGGATTTTGGTGCTATGAATAATAAGAATGGTAGAGGAAGGGATGGTAGAAGGTGATAGTGTTGCGGCTAGTTCTGGTAAGCCTGCCAAGCCTAAAGTAGATAAGTTTGGTCGCTCGTACGGTACCGGTGCCCGGAAGAACGCCGTGGCTAAGGTGTGGCTTAAAGTGGGCAATGGTGTTGTTAGGGTTAATGGGGTTGATTGTGCGGAGTATTTCCGCAGAGAAGCATTGTGTAGGCGTGTGCATAATCCTTTCCATGTTGCCTCTGTGGCTGGGTGTTATGATGCGAGGGTCGTTGTTTTCGGTGGTGGTAAGTCGGGCCAAGCTGGAGCTGTAGCTCATGGTATAAGTAAGGCGCTTAAGGATATCAATCCTGCGCTTCACACTGTGTTGCGTCAAACGGGTCTTCTGACAAGAGATTCCCGTGTAGTTGAACGTAAAAAGTACGGGCAGCACAAGGCGCGTAAGAAGTGTCAGTTTTCTAAGAGATAGTAGCGTATCCAGCTTGATGTTCGATGCTGGTTCGTAAGGTCTGTTGTAGCAATGAGGCCGGAGATGTGCGTGTGCTTTGCTGATAGAAGTGGCTTCTATCAGGGTTCCGGGTGCGGTTTGTAGCCAGCTGCGCATGGGAGTTGCCCACGTAAGTTTCTGTTGGTTTTGTGCGTGTTGTTTTGAGCTACCCGCGGTGTTGCGGGATCCCCTGTGGGGAACATCGTCTCGCGGTAGAGTGGCTTGTTTTATAGGGCTGTTTTTGCTCTTGAGTGGCATTGTATGGTTGAGGAGTTGTACATGGACTTGGAGACTGTAGGAAGTGGGGAAAGTGCTCCTGATGAGGTGAATGTTGTAGTCGAAGTTAGTCAGGATTCCCATCCAGTAAAATATGAGTTCGATAAAAAGAAAGGCGTTATGACCGTGGACAGGTTTTTGCCTACTGCGATGTACTATCCGTGCAACTACGGGTTTATTCCGTGCACTATGGCTGGTGACGGTGATCCGGTTGATGTTTTAGTGGTGACTAGATTCCCTGTGATGTCTGGGGCTGTTGTGCGCTCGCGCCCCATAGGCGTGTTAATGATGCATGATGAAAAGGGGGAAGATGTTAAAGTGCTTGCGGTGCCATCAAAGGCTGTGGACGGTTACTACGAGGGCGTTGTGAACTATTCGGATATGCCAAAGTTGTTTTTGGATTCCATAGCGCACTTTTTTTCTTTCTACAAGAAGCTAGAAAAGGAGAAATTTGTTTCTGTGGGCGAGTGGAAAGATGCGAACTTTGCCAAGGATGTGATACGCGCAGCGATACTAACAGCCGGGGTCGAGTGAATAATTGATCTGATTTTTATTACTTGAGACCGCATACACAACATGCAAGTTGCACTTGTTGTGTATGTAGCAGTTGGAGTAGTCGTTGTTATTAAAAGCAAATTTTGTTTACGTGGTGTTTCTGTTTAAGCGGCGCTGTATCCTGCGACTGTGCACAGTTAATCTTACTCTGTAAATTGTTGTGTGACGTGTTGCGACCAGCATATTGGATCGCGTCGATGATGTTATAAAAGGTCTCTAGGTACAGAAGCTCCGCATATATCTGTATTATACATCCGAAATTAATACTATCATCACCACTTGTTTGTAGTAACCAGGAGATTTTTTATATGCTATACCAGTAAATTTATTAACCTGCTATTGCGCGATCATAATTATAGTCTCACTACTAGGACATTAATGCTTGAGTTTATGTAGTGAAAATTGTACAAGCTGTACTAATATTAACTGTAAGGCGAATTTATGGAGAAACACAGTAGTCGCAGTAGCATAGTGGCCAGAATAAGATCTCAAATGGACAAGATCGGAATAAACGCTCGTGAGCTTGCGGAAAAGGCTTCAGTTGGAAAGTCGTTTGTGTACGATATTCTGAGCGGAAAGTCGAGCAATCCTACATCAAAAAAGCTGATGGCAATTGCTGAAGTGTTGCAAGTGCCACTTGCGTACCTCGTGGGCAGTGATGATGGTATGTGTGAAGTTGCTGCGGGTGGGATAACGCCTATATCTTATCTAGAGGAATCTGAAGAGGAAGATGGTATAGCCAGGCACGATAGATTTTATGTGCCCACAAATGCAAAGTTGCCGTTTGGTGTCGAAAATTTGCGTTTCTATGACGTTAAAGGTGATAGTATGTCTCCCACGCTTTTGGGTCAGGACGTCGTTCTGGTAGATATGTCAGACAAGGTAGCTCACCCTGCAGGTGTGTTTGCGATAAGGGATTCTATTGGAATATTGATCCGTAGACTGGAGTACATGAGGGATAGTAGCAAGATAGTGCTGCACGTCGTGTGTGATAACAAAAAGTATTCATCGTACGAATGTGCTGTGGAAGATATTGAGATTCTTGGACGCATTATTTGGTACGCAAGGGCTCTACGGTAGAAGGTATGTATGGTTTTGTGATATCTTAACAAAGTGTTAATGCACGTGACAAGCGCTGGGTATGCTTTACTTGGGCAGTTGGAGGCACTAGTTGCCAGGCGTATAATGGGCACACTTGCGGGTAGGATGTTGGGTTCGCTGTGTTGTATGTGCAACATATAAGAAATATGTTATACATTTCGTAAGATCATGCTTGATCAGCATGATGGTATACGTGTTAGTTTTGTATAGCCAGAGTTAGATGTCACTTGTGGAGCTTGTTGGGTGCCTGGGGTTTTGTTGGGTTTTTGAGGTGTGGGTATGCGCATACTGTTGATAGAGGACGATGTTGCTTGTGCCAAGGCGGTTGAGGCTTCGCTGTCTTCTGAGGGGCATTTCTGTGAAACCATGGCGTCGGCGCAGGACTGCTACGGCAGCATAGTTCCCAAGAATGATGACTATGACGTGGTGATACTTGACATTCACTTTCCTGGGAAGATAGACGGCTACGACATATTGGTGAAGCTTAGGGAGTCTGGTATTAAGGTTCCTGTTCTTATTTTGTCGTGTATATCTTCTGTAGCTCATAAGGTGAAGGGGCTGTATTACGGCGCGGATGATTATATTACCAAGCCGTTCCACAAGAGCGAGTTACTTGCAAGAATTAAGGCTATAGTAAGGCGGACCAGAGGGCATCCTGAGTCGATAGTGCGTGTGGGAAATATCTCCATTAACCTCGATCATAAGTGTGTAGAGTGTAATGGCTCGATAATCCACCTCACCAAGAAAGAATATGGCATGATAGAGCTATTGTCTTCGCGTCTGGGCACAGTGCTAACTAAGGAGATGTTTTTGTCTCATCTGTATAGAGAGCTTGATGAGCCGTCTGATGACAAAATTATCGACGTGTTCATGTGTAAGTTGCGTAAAAAGCTCAAAGTGGCGAATAACGGAAAAAACTACATTGAGACTGTTTGGGGCAGGGGCTATGTGTTGAAAGAGCATGCCAGCGACGATGGCGACGATTCGACAGAGCCATATGATAAACATGCACAGAAGACTACTGCGGAAACCGGTGATGGGTCATCGCAGAAAACTAGCTATGAATGGTCGGCTGATAGTAGATGCGGGGAACAGAATAGGGATTACGCAGAAGAGGCTTAGTTTTTTGCAGGTTGTTTTTTTTACGTTGTGTGCTAGAGTTATGCCCTATTAGTAAGGTAGGGTATCTCATGGCTGTGTACGTTCATAGCGGCGATCTGCCAAGTGATGTTGATCTGGGTGACATGGTTGCTGTGGATACGGAGACCATGGGTTTGGTGTGCCGGCGCGACAGGGTTTGTTTGGTTCAGTTGTCGTCGGGCGATGGGAACGCGCACTTAGTAAAATTTGATGGGGATTATAACGCCCCTAACTTGCGCAAGATTATTTCTGACTCGCGAGTTCTGAAGATTTTTCACTTTGCAAGGTTTGATGTTGCTGCAATCCGTCATGGGTTTGGGATGTGGGCTGCGCCATGCTATTGCACGAAGGTGGCTTCTAGGTTGGTGCGTACGTATACCAATCACCATGGCCTTAAGGATTTGTGTTACGAACTGCTTGGGGTCAAGATTAACAAGGCTCAGCAGTCATCAGATTGGGGTAGAGAAGTCTTGACTTCAGAACAGCTTAGTTATGCGGCTGCTGATGTTATATACCTGCACGATATAAAGAAAAAACTAGATATGATGCTTGAGCGGGAAGAGAAGCAGGATTTGGCCGAAGCATGTTTTCGGTTTATTCCTGTGCGTGCGGAATTGGATTTGCTAGGCTGGGATGGCGTAGACATATTCAGTCATCAGACTTAAGCCAAGTCCTTGTAAAAGGTTCCGGTAGCAGTGGTAGTCGTATTGACATTACGGTGGATTGTGCCTAGAATCGCCAACTCTGTCGAGTTGCTTGGGTGCGTATGGGCTGTAAGGTAGATAGCGGGCTTGAGTTCAGTATAGGACGGGACGATCTTTTACAAGCACTGAACTACGTAAGTAGCGTTATAGAAAGGCGTAATAGCATTGCCGTTCTGTCTTGCGTGAAGATAGTTGCAAGAGGCGCTATGGTGGAGCTTGCGTCTACGGATCTTGATATATCCATAGAAGCGTGTGTGCAGGCCAATGTTGTTTCAGACGGGATAGCGGTTGCGTCGGCGCAGCTGTTGTACGATATTGTTCGAAAGCTTTCTGGTGATACCGATGTCAGGTTCAGGATTGAATCTGGTAAGCTGTTGGTTGAGTGTGGTAACGCCCGGTTCTTTTTGCATACTATGGCACCTGAAAAGTTTCCTGCTATCGACGGGAGCGCTCTGGACTATGGCTTCGAGATATCTGCTGCTAGCCTGGCTGAGCTTTTGAACAAGACCAAGTTCTCTATGTCCGTGGAGGAAAGTAGGTACAATTTGCGTGGCGTTTATATGCACATCGACAAGGACACATTGTACTGCGTCGCTACAGATGGTCATAGATTATCTCTTGCGAAGATTGATAAGCCGGAAGGAATTCAGGCAGAGGTTGGCGTCATAATTCCACGGAAGACAGTTAGCGAAGTTCTGAAGATCATTAGCCATGGTGGCGGGGAGACTCCGCAGATTGTTACAGTTGGTTTATCCAGCAGAAAGATATGCTTCAGGTACAGAGGGTACTTTATGGTCTCTAAAGTGCTTGATGGGACGTTTCCTGACTATGCGTCTATTATACAAACTGAGCGCGATAAGAGTGTTGTGATGGATGCGGGGATATTGCAGAGTGCAGTGGATCGCGTTTCAGTCGTGGTTTTCGATAAGGTAAAGGCAATAAAGTTGTCATTTTCGCCGGGACGGTTGGTTTTGAGTTCGGCATCCACTGACCAAGGTGATGCAAGTGAGGAGTTGGCGATAGAATACGAAGGTGAAGACGTTTCAATAGGTCTTAATGCGCGGTACCTTATGGAAGTGCTTGGAAGTATCAAAGGTATGTGTGAATTAGTTTTTAGCGAGGCAAGTGCTGCCGTTCTCATACAAGATGGTGAGCATGGTGTGCACGTAATAATGCCGATGAGAATATGACTTTAGTTGTCTGCATTAAACGCATGAGTATTATTGGTTTTAACGTGCAGAGGTTGTGAATCTCGTTATAAATATGCGTCCTAATGCACGGGTGTAGCTACTTATTTTTATCATTTAGTTGATTCTGTATGAACCTACGCCATGCGGTGTACTCAATCACTGAGGCCCGTGTTCGATATCCTTCAGCGTGTTTGACGTATGTAATTTCAATCGCTGCGTCTGTGATGGCTGTGCAATTTGCGTTGCAAAAGCTGGTGGCTCGTTCAGTCTATGTAGGAATAGGCACGTACATCATTATTATCGAATTGTTTGTTAGCCTCAAATCCGCAGTCCAAGCCGAAAAAATTGCATTACGCACGGGATAGAAGCAAGGTAGAAAAGCTATTTGAGACAATGTGCAGAGCGCTATGCTGCGACACTGCGTCTCACATCCCAACCACCATGTTTTTTTACGCAGCGACAAAGACCACGAACTGCCGTGAGATTCCAAAATACACTCTTTTCGACAACCCAAAGAGCGCCACTAAAGGGAAATTACCAAAAGGCTGTAGCGTATGAACAACACAAGAAGCTTCCAGGGTAAAAACCGTCACCGCACGTGCAGCGTTTATAAGTGGTACTATGCCTTGGCGGTAGCGGCAGCAACAGGCTTACTGTTTCCAGCGATACCGTCTTTGTTCAAGACTTCGGAGACCGAAGAACGCAAGACCTTGATTTCAACGCCGTTAGCAATTTCTATGTTAAGGTGACCATTGGATGAGTCAATTTTAGTCACAGAGCCGAAGATCCCGCCTGCTGCGACCACCTTATCGCCCTTTTTCAAGCTTTCTAGCAGCTTATTATGTTCCTTCAGTTTACGCTGCTGAGGCCGTATAACCAAAAAGTAAAAAACACAGAAGATCAGTACTAATGGGATAAACCCGGCCACAGACGCGCCAATACCGGCAGCATTTCCAGTCTGCGCAGCAGAAGCAAAGGCATCAGAGAATGAAAGCATCGAACCCACCACAAATCAACGCACGAACTCTACCAAAGCCTGGGCATACTGTCAAGCAAAGTGCTCGTGTGGCATATAGCCCACCACTGATACCTCCCCTTAAACGCATAGCAGACAAGCTAACCTGTACCGAGCACCCAACCATGTAACTCTCACAAGGGGGACACTTGGCATGAGTAACTTAACTACTCGCAAGCACCGATATCATACCGGTAAAACCCTCCGGGCCAGTCTAGTAAGTCCAGTGCAGCATAGGCTTGATGCTTTGCTGCGGCAAGATCATCTGCCGTGGCCACAATATTCAGAACACGGCCACCATCGGAAACCCACTCGTTTCCAACACGCTTTGTTCCGGCATGCAGCACCTGCACATTAGGACACTTTGCAACCTCACCTAGGCCATTTATGACCGAGCCAGTAGTATAGTCTCCTGGGTAACCTTTACTAGCGACCACTACACACACAGACGACTTTCTATTCAGCTCTACAACCTCGCTACCAAGCCTACCCTTAGCCGTTAACGACATGAGCTTCAAAAGATCCGAATCTAGACGAGGCAGTATAGCCTGAGTTTCTGGATCACCAAAGCGCACATTGTACTCAAGCAAATGTGGCTCATTTTTCTTAATCATTATCCCAGCGAACAAGAGCCCCCTGTAGCGGATGCCCATGTTGTACATAGCCTTTATCGTGGGGTACACGATCTTTTGGACAATCAAATGCTCCATCTCCGGCGTCATTAAACCGGGAGAAGAGTAGGAACCCATACCACCGGTGTTCGGACCCTTGTTACCGTCACCCAGAGCTTTGTAGTCCTGCACAGCGCCCAGGATGACAGGATTGGTCCCATCAATCAAGGTCAAGAAGCTTACTTCTTTTCCCTCCAGAAACTCCTCGATTATAACCGCCTCGCCAGCAGGGCCAAACTTACCATGGACCAGCATGTCGTCTAATGCTGTATACACCTCTTCCAAGGTGCGACACACAACCACACCTTTCCCCTGCGCGGGCCCATCAGCCTTGACTACCAAAGGCAACTTATTACGTTTTGCGTACTGTCTAGCGGAGCCCACATCCATAAAGTAACCATACTTAGCAGTTGGTATGTGGTATCTCGCGCAAAGCTCCTTTGTGAAACCTTTCGAAGCTTCAAGCCGTGACGCGGCCTTAGAAGGACCGAAAACAAAAATGCCCTCATCGGTCAGCGCATCAGATAGTCCGCTGATAAGTGGCAACTCTGGGCCAACAACAACAAGATCAATCTTTTCGCGCTTGCAAAGCTGCACAACCTCGACAAAGTTGTCAATGTCAACATCTACTAGCGTGGCCAAGTCAGCCATAGCTTCACGCCCAGGGGCGACAAACAGACGACCGAGCATAGGTGAGCGACTCAAACAGCTCAGCAAAGCGTGTTCCCTTCCACCAGAGCCTATAACAAGAACATTCATTCTGCCTCCCTACCAGAGACTATATCAAAAGTTACAGCACAAGCGTACGCTACCACAAATGCCAAGCTTGTCAACGAGTTTAGAATGCCGCGCACAATGAGACTAAAGAATTAAAAACTTGCGATTTTGTTACCGACGTGGTTAAATCAACACGTGCCGTGTGGGTTCTAGTAGCGGGATGGTATGGGGTTGCGCATGGGTTTTCGTAGTGTGCTGTTTATCCTTGTGGTATGTGCAGTTATGCTGCCGGGTATGGGATATGCAAACGAGCAGGGTGAGGACGTGCATGTGCTGTACGAGAAGGCCCGCGGGTTATTTTCCAATAAGAAATACAAGGACACTATAGCAGTTCTTGAGAAGATAGAGGCCTTATATCCGTTCTCACAGATAGCTATTGACGGCAGTTTGATGGCAGCAGAAGCCAACTATGAGCTTGGTAATTATAGAGAAGCGGCGGCACTTGCTGATAGCTACATTGGTGTCTACCCCAACAGCGACGTTGTGGACTATGCCTACTACATAAGGTTGGCATCGAAGTACATGCTAATTCCAGACCTGGGGCTTGACCAGACGGAGGCCAATGAAGTCTTGGAGCAGACTTCCGAGTTTGTGAAGATGTTTCCGGACTCCAAGTATATAGAATCTGTGGTGAAGCGGCAGCAGGACGTTCGTAAGCACCTCGCGGCGAAGGAGCTCCTCATCGGTAGGTACTATCTAAAGCGTGGTGAATATATCGCTGCAATAAAGAGATTCGCATATCTGCTTGCAGAATATCCGGACTCTGTGTATGCAACCGAAAGCCGGGTCCGTATGGCTGAAGCGTACGAGGCTATAGGCGAGGTGCATGATTCAGATCAAGGACATGTCGGGATCGTGCGAGAATATGCAGATAACGCAATGGGTGGCGGCCGACATCCGGTAGTGGGTGGGGGAAGACATCCGGTTGTGCAGGAATCGTAGTGGCGCAAAGCGCGATGATGCTCCAATGACGCCCATCATAAACGTTGGTTTTTGCTAGCTCATCTAGGTGAACTCGTCACGTGGGCTGCTCGGCGTTTTGTGGGATGTGCAAGCTGTGTGAAACTCGTGAAAATAGTAAAAAATATCGGTGACTATGTACTCGAAGATCTTGTTGATTCCTAATGACGCCGATGTGATTACCGACGGGTGACAATAACATTGGCACGGTAGGTATAAACAAGATAGTGGGGAGATAACGGAACAGTATGTACTTGTGTAGTACATTCCCCTTACATGCCAGTTTGTATGTGATTAGACCGAATAGTAACAGTACTACACAGCACGAAAACGCTTTGACTCGTATTAATTTTCTTCACGCAGGATACGCATGTATGTACACAAGGCAGAATACTGATTGTGTGAATACTTTCCGTAAACCGTAATACAAAATTTTTTTCCTTATAGTTTGTCAAGTACCTTAGGACACAAAGTGAAACAAGGAGCTGGGGTACAAATGTGTAAGCGTCCGGCATAAAGAATTGTTTGCAGCACTTCCGAGAAGAGCGCATGGCTACGCTCAGTAGCACAAAGTGATAGCAGAGAAAATCAAGAATAGGTAGTAAATTGAAAAACTAAACATCCCCATACATGGCTCATGAGATGGTTCGCCAAGTTCTCGGTAAACTGTTAGAGAGCGAGTTATAAAGGCAATCCCAAGACTTGCAGCAATTATCCAATACAGCGCTTTCTCATGCATGTAAAGGCCTGGAAGAAGAGAAGCAACAAACAGGGCAATGCTGTAGAATAACATGTGCTTTTTTGTAGATTCCAAGTCGCAGACCGAGAGCATGGGAACACCGGCTAGCCGGTAATCATCCCTGTTAAGCAAGGAAAGAGCCCAGAAATGCGGAGGTGTCCACAAGAATATTATTAGAAAGAGAAGCAGACTCTCTACAGCAATTGATCCGGTCACTGAGGCCCATCCTATTACCGGAGGTAACGCGCCAGCTATGCCTCCAATTACGATATTCTGTGGCGTACGTCTCTTCAATATTATGGTGTATATCACGACGTAAAAGAAAATACTGCCCGCCAGCAAAATTGCAGATAGATAATTAACGGCGATAGCCATGAGCAGTACTGAAAGAATAGATAGCGCTAGACCGCATTCTAGTGCATTCACCCGCATTATCTTCCCCGCGGGTATCGGCCGCAATTTTGTGCGGCTCATCAGAGCGTCAATATCGCTATCATACCACATATTCAAGGCTCCTGACGCCCCCGCGCCCAGTGCTACACAAATTGCCGCAACAAGTCCTATAAGGGGATGTATCGAGCCTGGCGCAACAATCATCCCCGTTGTAGATGTGAATACCACCAAGTACATTATTCTGGGCTTCAGCAGTATCCAGTAATCCTTTGCTGATGATAGCGTATAGCGCGCACTGCGGCCAACAATAGAAACTGTCACACTGCTACCTTAGTCCACACGAGGTATTTCCTCAAAAGTATGGAATGGAGCCGGAGAGGGCACTGTCCACTCCAGTGTATCGCCGCCCCAGGGGTTTGCAGGAGCTTTCTCACCTCTTCTCAACGTGTAAATAACGATCCCTATGAAAAATATTACAGAGATGAAAGAAAGCAGTGCGCCTGCCGACGATATGTAATTCCACGGTATGAACGCATCTGGATAGTCAGGGATCCTCCTAGGCATACCAGCGAGTCCCAAAAAGTGCTGCGGGAAGAAGGTTATATTCGTGGAGATGAACGTGAACCAGAAATGAATCTTACCCATTGTTTCGGGGTATTGCCTTCCAGATATTTTGCTTATCCAGTAGTAGAACCCAGCGTAAGCTGCGAATAATGCCGCAATTGACATCACGTAATGAAAGTGTGCCACAACATAATACGTATCATGGAGAACTCTATCTATTCCACCGTGAGAAACTATAATGCCCGTCAAACCACCCACCGTGAAAACGAATATGAACCCTATTGCAAACAACATAGGAGTCTTAAACTCTATCGTACCTCCCCACATTGTCGCGATCCAACTGAATACCTTTACGCCCGTGAGGACCCCGATAAGCATAGTGGTAACGCTGTAATAGGTCACCAACTCCGCGCTAATACCAGTGGTAAACATGTGATGCGCCCATACCACAAGCCCCACGGTGGCTATACCTACCAACGCAAAGACCATGCCCAAATAGCCAAACACAGCCTTGTGCGAAAATGTCGACACAATCTGGCTCACTATTCCAAAAGCTGGGAAGATAATAACATAAACCTCTGGGTGACCGAAAAACCAGAACAAGTGCTGGAACAAAATGGGGTCACCACCGCCTGCAGGGTTAAAGAAACTTGTGCCAAAGTTGCGATCTGTCAAAAGCATAGTGATAGCGCCCGCCAGCACCGGTAACGACACTATTAACATGAAAGAGGTCAACAGTATGGTCCACACGAATAATGGCATTTTCATCAACGTCATTCCATGTGCGCGCATATTCAGTATTGTGACAATGAAGTTTATTGACCCAACTATCGAAGATATACCAGCAACATGTAAAGCCAATATTGCCATGTCTACAGAAGCATCAGGGTGCGAACCTATGTATGAAAGAGGAGGGTACAAAGTCCATCCTGTGCCTGGGCCATCACCTATCAATACAGAGCAGGCAAGCAGCGCTAAAGATGCAACCAGCATCCAAAAACTTAGGTTATTTAGCCGAGGAAATGCCATATCAGGGGCACCAATCAGTAGAGGCACAAACCAGTTGCCGAATCCTCCTGTGAGCGCTGGCATGATCATGAAAAACACCATGATGAGCGCATGGCCAGTAACCATAACGTTATAGAGCTGATAATTACCGCTTAGGATATCTATGTGAGCCAGTTGCGCACGCAGAACCAAAGACATGAGCCCGCCTACAATTCCCCCTACTATAGAAAAAATTATGTACATTGAACCTATGTCTTTGTGGTTGGTTGAAAACAACCACCGCTTCAGACCTGTTAGTATATGCTCTTCATCCATAACTATCTCCAAAACACCTGGAAAGAATTAGACACAGCGCTTCAATCTCCTCTTGCTCAACACGCACAGAGACCTACTCAAAAATCTGCGCACCACCACAGAGAGGCAAATCCGATCACTCCCCAGCCTTCTTACTTGCAAGCCACTTATCATACTGTTCCTGTGTCACAGCCTCTATTACGATTGGCATGAACCCATGCAGCCTGCCGCAAAGTTCGGAACACTGCCCATAATAGACCCCGGGCTTTTTCACTGAGAACCACACCTCATTTAGCCTACCAGGTACAGCGTCAATCTTTATCCCCAAGGCGGGCACAGCCCAACTATGTATAACATCTCCACTGGTTGACTGTAACAAAATTGTTTTTCCAACGGGGACTACCACTCGGTTATCTACCTCTAGAAGACGGAGCTCGTCACCAGCTATCTCAGAGTCCGGCTTCATGTAGCTGTCGAAGTTTATGCCATCTTCCGGGTACACGTAAGACCAGTACCACTGGTACCCTATAGCCTTAACAACCAAATCTGCTTCGGGAAGCTTCTGTTCGAACTTGATTAGTTTTACGTTACTGAAGGTCAAGAAACCCACAATAAGCAGTGGTACTATGGTCCATAGAATCTCAAGAAGCACGTTGTGTGAGTGTCTTTTATTGAACTCTACGGGCTCATCGCCCCTTCTACGGAACTTGATGAGTACATAAGCCAGCAGAATGAAGACCACAATCACTACTGCTGACATGACGACCATAACAAAATTATGGGACTTCTGTATTGCCTCCATAATTTCTGTTACAGGCTCTTGAAACCCCATCTGCCATGGTTGCGGAGCAGCAGCCCCAGCGTCGTGAAAAGACAGAAAACCAAATAGAAGCGTAACGCCCACAAAAAACGCGTGAAGCATAAGGAAAAAGCCCTAGTGTAAAGCCAAAAAACCCGTCCCGACATGATACATTCAAGGTGCGGAAATGCAAGGTTTTTTGTTTCAATACTTGGGTTGGATGTGGTAGATTTTATCCGTATGGTTGGGATAAAAGGCACTATTTTTGCATGCGGTGTTGTGTTTTGTATGTAAGCAGTGTCAGACGTAAAAGTCTGCACTACGAGTGTCACCTAACTATAACGGTGTGTGTGCCGTACAAAAAGTTGAGGGCTCACTATAGCGAAGGGAAGAGATTGGCGTTTTTTGGTATTCATCAGCAATATTCCTTGGTGACAAAGATCCACGATGTTGCCACAGTAAAATTTACGCAACATTCCACGGGTAACAGCTTGCGATGATAGCGAAATTTAAGTACAATGCGGCCGCATTATTAGGTCGCTGCGGTAGTTTCTCAGGTGCGTTATGCCAAGTAAGTATTTCTACATTTCGACTCCTGCGTACTATGTAAACGACTCTCCACATATAGGCCATTTCTACACCACTCTTGTAGCTGACGTGATGGCCAGATTCAAAGGCCTCGACGGCTTTAATGTAAAGTTTGTTACAGGTACTGATGAGCACGGGCAAAAGGTAGAGGAGACAGCGAGAAAACATGGCATGCCCGTGTTGCAGTTTGCTGATAAGGTTAGCGCCACGTTTCGGGAACTGGTACAGAAGTCTGGTTTTTGCTGTAATGACTTTATGCGTACCACGGAAGAACGTCATCGCAGTGCTGTGGTTGAGTTGTGGACTAGGCTGTGTAGCCGTGGGCAAATATATCGTGGTCATTACTCCGGGTTCTACTCAGTACGTGATGAAACGTTCTACCAGGAAAAAGATTTGGTGAATGGTAAGGCGCCAACGGGTGCGGAGGTGGCTTGGTTGGAAGAGCCGGGTTATTTCTTCAAGTTATCTGAATGGCAAGAAGAATTACTTAAACTATACAGAGACAATCCTCGTTTTGTTGTACCACATGGAAAACTGAACGAGGTTGTGAGTTTCGTAGAGTCTGGGCTGAGAGACTTATCAGTTTCCCGGTCGAAAAGGCACATGTCTTGGGGTATAGATGTGCCAGATGACGGAGAGCACCTAATCTACGTTTGGGTTGACGCCCTCTCGTATTATTTGGCGTTGACTGGGTTTCCAGATGTGAATACTGAAGAGTACGTAAATTATTGGCAAAACTGTGGGTGCACACATGTCGTGGGTAAAGACATACTCAGGTTTCATGCGGTGTACTGGCCTGCGATGCTCATGGCAGCAGGATTGCCGCTACCAAAGCAAATAGTTGCTCACGGGTGGTGGCTAAATGAAGGGCAAAAGATTTCCAAGTCGTTGGGGAATGTCATAGACCCATGCAAAGTGATGGACGAATATGGTTTGGAGAACTTGAGGTACTTTCTTCTGAGTGAAACTCCAATAGGTAACGATGCTAGCTTCAGTAACAAGGGAATCATAGAGCGCATTAATTGTGACCTCGCAAACAATTTTGGCAATCTAGTTATGAGGACAATATCCCTGGTGCATAAAGAATGTGGAGGTGAAGTGCCTGCAGTGAACCCCAAACTTATGCAGGGTACCGAATCTCTGCCAGACTATGAGGGCATCTACCGTCGGTACAAGGGACATATGGATAGCTATCAACTCTATGATGCTCTGAAGTTTGTACTGAGCATATCGTCTATTGCCAACGAGTATATAGCTAAGAGAGCACCTTGGAAGCTGTTTAAGGAAGACAGAGCACTCGCGGAGGCAGTCATGTTAAAGCTGTTGGAGTACATAAGATGCATCGGTATAATGCTGGCGCCGGTTATGCCTGTAGCGGCGGATAAGATACTTGTTCAGTTATCAGTGCCGCAGGAGAAGCGGAATTTCGAATGTTTTTCAGAGTCATTACCTGGCGGCAAGCTTCCTTCTCCCATGCCAATATTTCCTAAGTACGATTTGTAATTAGGTTTCACGATAATGTGTGTTTGACCCAGTGACTTGCAGTGAGTCCTGACAGTACTGTTTCCTGTAAGAAGCTTTCCGGAATGATGGCGTAGAAAATAGATTTTTGCCGCAGTACGAAGGCAAAAGAGACTCTACGTTGCAGATAAACAGTACGCAAGTGAAATACCAATGACGCGCACAAGAAAAAGCCAAAACGTTTTCCGTAGCGGAATTACAAAGGAAGCCGTTTATGTTTTCCAGGCACTATAAAGCGTTGCAACGCCGCCACAGACATTTTTATGTGTCACGGAAAAAAAGTTTGCGCTTTCTACCTCGTTCGCAAACTCCTTCGGAGAAGGGAATGCTCTAATGCTTTCTGCGAGGTACAAGTACGCCTCTTCATCCCCTGTTACGAGCTTCCCAATTTTTGGTATGACATGCAAGGAGTAAACATCGTACGCGGTCTTGTAGGCACCCTTTTTTGACAGTGGAGAAAACTCAAGACATAAAAATCTTCCACACGGCTTCAGAACCCTATACGCTTCCCGCAGTGCTGTGCTCCTGTCCGGTATATTTCGTATACCGAAAGCTATGGTGTAATAGTCAAAAGTACTGTCTGCAAACGGTAAACGCTCTCCACTAGCGCAGACCCAGTCTATTTCAATGTAGCCAGAGTCTATCGATTTCCTCCGGCCAACTGAGAGCATATCTGTGCTGATATCGCACACGGTTACCTTCAAGTTTCTGTGTTTCTCCAGAACACGCATGGCTATATCACCCGTACCACCCGCAACGTCAAGTAGCGAGCCAGTGCCGTTCGAAACAAATTTACACAACTCATTCTTCCAAAGCCTATGCAAGCCGAAGCTCATGATGTCATTCATCATGTCATAGCGCTCCGCAACCGAAGAGAAAACCCTGTTTACGAAATCTTGAGCAGCCATGCGCACTATAAGATAAACTTCGACAGATCTAGCTGCTTAGAAATATCATCTAGCCTTTCTCGCACATGCTTTCCATCGATTACAAAAGTTTTACCCTTATTTTCAGAGGCATTATAACTTATGTCCTCCATGAGTTTCTCCATGATAGTATGTAGCCGTCGAGCTCCAATATTTTCCACTTCCCGGTTAACGGTTGAGGCAATTTCTGCGATAGCGAATATGCCGTCCTCCGAGAACTCAACTGTGATACCCTCAGTTTCCATAAGAGCACGATACTGTCTGAGAAGGTTGGACTCTGGCTCAGTAAGAATTCTCACCAAGTCATCCCTGCTAAGGGGTTGCAACTCTACCCTTATAGGTAAACGTCCCTGAAGCTCTGGCAGCAAGTCAGATGGCTTTGCCAGATGGAATGCTCCAGAAGCTATAAACAGTACATGGTCAGTGTTTACAGTTCCATACTTCGTACTTACGCTTGTTCCCTCCAGTAGGGGCAACAGGTCACGTTGTACACCTTCTCTGTTTACCTCACCCCTCACTTCTGTTCGTGCTGCAATTTTGTCTATCTCATCCAGAAAAACAATTCCCTCATTGCTTGCGATGTTTAGAGCCTCTCGGACCATTTTATCTTCATCTATGAGCTTTTCTATTTCCTCATCTAACAGAATCTCCCGTGCTTCCTTAACCGTTGTTTTCAATGTCTTAGAGCGCTTATCCCCGCCCAGAACCTTCGTGACAATCTCGCTGATGTTCATAACGCCTACCTGTCCTCCAGGCATTCCAGGTACGTCGAATGAAGAGGCCATGCTTTTTCTAGTATCCTTAACGTTTATTGAAATCTCGGAATTTTCGAATTTGCCAGCCTGTAGTTGTAAACGAAAGGCGTTTTTTGTATCCTCAGAAGCTTCAGCTCCCACAAGACAATCCAGTATAATATCCTCTGCAGTCGCTTGCGCCTGCTTCTTTACCATCTTTCTATGCTTCTCTTTTACCAGAATTACCGCCCTATCTACCAGGTCGCGTATTATAGAATCCACGTCACGACCCACATAGCCAATTTCAGTAAACTTTGTGGCCTCAACCTTAATAAATGGAGCCTGCGCAAGCTTAGCGAGACGTCGCGCTATCTCGGTTTTACCTACACCTGTGTGGCCAATCATCAAAATGTTTTTCGGTATAATCTCATCTCTGAGGGGCTGTGGGACGCGGTTTCGGCGCCACCTACTACGCAGCGCATTAGCCACGGCACGCTTAGCCTCGGCTTGCCCAACTATAAACCTGTCAAGCTCTTTAGTAATTTGTCGAGGTGAAAGATCTCGAACTTCCGATTCAGATTCATCATCAACGATGGTTGACGAATCTTCAGCGCAGGATGCATTGTCTGAAGGCAAGGGAATGACTTCAAACGTATCCGAAGAAGAACAATCACCGCCGTCAACTGCAGAATTGCAGAGAGGAATATCAAACCCACGAAAAGACATAAATCAACCCTCGATTTTTTCCATGACAATATTGTTGTTAGTGTAGATGCATATTTCCGAAGCAATTGCCAAGGATTTTGCTACTATATATTCCAAAGTCATATCATGAGCAAACTCTTCTTGAGAAGAGCACAGAGCCCTTGCGGCAGCCAGGGCGTAGTTACCGCCAGACCCTATAGCTGCAATGCCATTTTCGGGTTCCAAAACGTCGCCCCCACCTGAGATCACTAGCGATACTGACCTATCGGCCACTATCATCATAGCCTCAAGCCTCCTCAGATACTTATCTTGTCGCCAGTCTTTTGCTAACTCTACACAAGCGCGCATAAGCTGCCCAGGATGTTTTTCTAGCTTTCCTTCCAGTCTTTCAAACAAAGTGAAAGCATCTGCGGTCGCTCCCGCAAAACCGGTGATTACGGAGTCACCTGCTAGCCGCTTAATCTTTCTTGCGGAAGTCTTCATAATGGCAGAGCCCAAAGTCACCTGACCGTCCCCGGCTATGATGACACTATTGCCTCGCCGTATGGACAATATGGTAGTGCCATACATCTTTGTATTTTCCGTGTGATTCATGCTTCATCTCCTTAGCCACCACTGTGCTTCAAACGCGGACTACGTTCCTTGCCTACTACGGCAGACTATCATAGCCCTATCCGCATTGCACTTCATTAAAAAACTGGTTGTACAAGGGCGCTACTAGGGACAGTAGATTTTTGTGTCAAATGAGACCCTCACCAGTAACCAACATGTGTGCCGAAAGTATCACAAAGTTTCAATGTAAATTTGAATAAATATCGTGGCGTACACACAATGCCATTGTGCGCACCGTTTATTCACTGAAAATAGTAGTAAAATTACGGCAAAATTTGTGTGCGATAGTGCTATAAAAGCACCCAACTATCGTCAACTTTATTGGTGTACAGGTGCATATTTCACAAACAATACTAGCATTTGGAGTTAATATCTGCTATCTTGACGTAGATCCGGTGTGGTTTATACGGTTTTGCGATGGGCGTAGGGGCTCTGCGGGCGGTGTGTGTGCTTTCTCCGGTGATGGGGGTGGTACGATAAGCGCTTGGTACCTTGCCCTGCGGGTGTTGGGCTCGCAAAATTTGTCACAAAAATATACTTGTGTATTGCGGAGTTATGGTATAGATTCCGCGTACTCGGACTTCGTCCGCGTGCTTTCCCCTGTGGGATGAGTTTTTCCTTGCAGTGGCGCGCAGTGCCAGCGTTGTTGTATATAGTGGTAGCGCTGCTCCCGCGTGAATTATTTTTGTGGCGTGTATCTTCAGTAAAGGTGTTCGGAATGAATGGAGTTGTGTGGTCTTCGGGCACAGAGCCGGCCTATATATTCCACAAACGTCTCGGCTGAACAGGGTTGTTGGAACCTCACGTAGTTGATTGATTTTACTGTTAGTAAGTTTGGTGAAGAGAGTTTGTATGTCAGAAGGTGTCATGGAGAGGGAAGATTCTGTAGTTAAGAGAGGTGCTACAGATAATGGCAGTGAGGAGATGAGGATCCTGAACCTTAGCGAACTCAAGAAAAAAAGCACAGGGGAGCTGCTAAAGATAGCGGAAGAGCTGG
>NZ_JAQLOH010000056.1 GCF_028204095.1 Candidatus Anaplasma sp. TIGMIC | reverse complement strand
AATTTCGGCATCACTCGCCTTAAGAGCCTGAGCGAAAGCGATTCCTATGCAATATAGCTCATTAAACTGGCACTCTGTTTTTGCACAGTGGTTTAGGCTCAAGATGTATGCGACCACGAAGACAGAGCAGATTTGCCTATTGTATGACTATGACATCCCATGTTGAGTAGTGTACAGTCAAAATGCACCGGCGGGGCAGAGGTCTGTCTCAAACTTGTGTATGGAATTTCTGTGGCTACAAAGCTATAATTCTGTATTCCTGAATGCGATACCAAGAATGCAATACACCGTAGACGGCTTTAGCTCGTTTTTGGCAATTGCTACCCTGTTATCGCTGTTATATCCACTGTTGGGACGCATGTTAGCACCAAAAGTGAGTATCCTTTCTTATTCCGTCTTTGTGTTACACAGTACTTCCATAGGAATACTAATTTATCTGCGGTTGGTTGATGATTTTTCGTTCGAAAATGTGTATAACTACTCACACACGCTGCAGCCTCTATTATACAAAATTGCCGGACTATGGGGAAATTACGAAGGGTCGTTCCTGCTTTTTGTGTGGTTTATGAGCGCTTATACAGCGCTTTTGGAATTTTCTTTGTCATCCAATGGCATTCGTGTTACCGCGCTCTCCATTCAACATCTGCTACTGTTTTGTTTCTCCGCTTTTTGCCTGGTCTTTGCCAACCCATTACTAAGAGTGTTTGCTCTAGAAGAGGAAGGACTTGGATTTAACCCATTGTTGCAGGATATAGGGCTATCGATACATCCGCCTGTGCTCTTTTCGGGCTACGCGGGGTTTAGCCCTGTTTTGTCTATCGCGCTTGCAGCGTTAGTGGAAGATATGAGCTCTGACACGTGGTCTAAAATGCTGCGAAGTTGGGCATTGTTTGCGTGGTCACTACTTACCCTTGGTGTAGCACTAGGCGGTTGGTGGGCTTATCGGGTACTGGGCTGGGGCGGATTTTGGTCTTGGGATCCTGTAGAAAATGTATCACTACTTCCATGGTTGATAGGCACGGCGTTGATTCATATGTTGCCTGTTGTGCGCAAGAGCGGGATATACTGTAATTTTACGCTCTTCCTCGCTATATCCTCTTTTCTTTGCTGTTTGTATAGCACATTTCTTGTGAGATCAGGATTTCTTATTTCTGTGCACACGTTTGCCAATGACTCTACAAGGGGTGTTTTGCTGCTCGTACTGATAACCGCCATTGTATTTACAAGTTATTCGACGTTTATTGTAGCCTGCAGAAACAAAAACGAAGTTTGCGGGGCAAGATGGATCTCGAAAGTATCAGCTCTGCTAGCGCATACATGCTTGTTACTTGTAGCATTTTTTGTAGTCCTGATGGGGACGGTTTACCCAATACTGCTTGAGCTGTTTACAGGCGTATCTATATCCGTAGGTGCTCCGTACTATAGCAGCATCTTCTGTGTACTATTAATAGCACTCCTGTGCATTCTCATAGCATTACCGGGTTTGCATTGGAGTGGGGCACAGCCTTTCAGGTGGAGCTTCAAGGTCTCGTCAATACTGGCAGTGCTGTTTGTGCCTGTGGCGGCCTGGTTTGGTATATTGGGGATAATGCTGCTTCTATCGGGGTTTTTGTTCTCCTCCATTATCGAGGATTTTGTAAATAAGCTACCCAACACAATGTCGTGGCTGGCACTACGCAATGCGCTGCGGCCGGGTCGATGTGCAATGCTACTTTCGCATCTAGGTGTTGCAGTGTTGGCTATAGGCGCGATTTATTCTAGCAGCATGCAAATTGAAAAATCCCAGTATATGAAGGTAGGAGATTCAGTAAATATCCGCCAGTATAGAGTGGTCCTCCGAGACATCGCGCTTACAAAAAAAGATTATTATGAAGCCTTGGTTGGCCGCTTTGCTATCCTGAATATAGAAAATGATGGCCATGTAGGGACAATTTCACCAGAAAATCGTTACTACCGAGTCGAAGCTACGAAAAACGTAGTTAGTAGCACATATCATGGCCTATGGGCAGACATTTACGTCGTTATAGGTGATCCAGATTTGCGGCAGGGCGTTGCGGTTAAAGTCTATTACAAGCCACTGATTAGCCTAGTTTGGCTTGGCTGTGCACTGCTTGTTCTTGGGGGTTGCTTTGGTACATACAATGCTTGGTTAAAACTACGCCAGGACAGCACTCGGCCATAGAGTATTGATTGCGACTTCACCCAAAAAGTATACCATAAATGTGGACTACATTAAGCTACGGGAGCACAATGTTGCGACTACGAAATCGCGGTGTTATCAAGCTTTGGGGTCAGGATGCTGCAAAGTTTTTACACAATATAACCACCAATGATGTGCTGCAAATGGTGGCGCCGTCCGCGATATATAATATCATGCTGAATGCAAAGGGCAGGTTTTTGCATGATTTTTTCCTCGTCCGGTACGGCAAATATTTTCTGTTGGACTGTGAGAAAGACAACATACCCTCTATGATAGAGCTGATACGCCTGTACAGGGTGCACCTCGGGGTGAAGGTAAGAAGTTGTGAGGAGTATTCCGTTGCGGTCAATTACAGCGTGTCCAAACCTGCATCAGGAGAGACGCATATTCGAGATGATGGCGTTATAGAGTACCAAGACCCACGCGCACGTGCTATGGGCATCAGATATATGATACCGGATTCTTGTGGCATAACGCTTGCCGAGCTTACTGGCGAAAGCTTAGCAGAGTACAATACTATTAGAATAGAAAACACCATACCAGACTGCGCAGTAGATATGATTAGCGGAGAGTCATTTGCATTGCATTTCAGGCTGGACAGACTAGGCGCTATAAGCCACACCAAGGGCTGCTACACAGGACAGGAGGTTACAGCGCGAATGTACAGGCTTGGGGCAAAAAAGATGCTCTATACCGTTTTTGCAGCACCAGGCACTAACTTACCACAGCGAGGAACGATTGTTATGGGGTCGCAAGAGGTTGGGCACATGCTATCAGCCGTAGGCCACCGGGGCCTGTGTCTCCTCAATAGCGAACTTGTATCGGGAGATTGTGCTGGTCTCAAAACAGCGGAAATAGCGCTCACACTCAAAAGAGACGAATAGGGTTTTCTACGGCAGTATGATGTTCCCGCACAATAGCAAAAGCAACAATGAAGCGGAGAGCTCTTGTCACCAGCCGGTTTGTCTCTAGCAGTACTACTATCGGGCCCGGATACGGGGGTGGCGCACAGCCTAGG
>NZ_JAQLOH010000055.1 GCF_028204095.1 Candidatus Anaplasma sp. TIGMIC | reverse complement strand
AACAATAAAACTGCGCATATCGTTGCCGCGATTCTGGCATAGTCACACTCTTTGCAAGGTTTGT
Source organism: Candidatus Anaplasma sp. TIGMIC (assembly GCF_028204095.1). GTDB lineage: Bacteria > Pseudomonadota > Alphaproteobacteria > Rickettsiales > Anaplasmataceae > Anaplasma. The sequence continues at coordinate 3,225 of NZ_JAQLOH010000055.1, read as the reverse complement.
CACATATTGATGCAAGAGATTCGTTAAGCTTCAGCATACATTACATGGGCGTGGGTAATTTTGACAAGCTGCAGTATCGGCGTTGTGCATTATATGGCGCTGGTACAGGAGAATTCTTGCATCTTGAAACATCAATGCTAGACGCCGCAGCACAGGTCACATGAAGGCACCGATCCCTAATGTAAGATCGTTTGGCCCTGTCTCCTTGTACGCCATTCACTGTTCCTACCCCAGAATTCAAGGAAACAACTGACACCCATGACTCTGCACTCTCAGTAATACATGTTGGTTAGTGTTGCCACTCTGCGGTACAAGTGTGAACACGTAGTGGAATGCCATACCAAAGCACCTCATACTTATATCGGGTAATGGCGTATGTTTCATTATGGTTGTTTTTTCTAACCACACTTGAGGCTACAAAACCTTTCCGGCAATGCCTCATAGTAGCACTTTTCAAGGTAGGTTTGGAGATAGAATAGGAGGGTTTATGCACCCATGAGGTGTCCTAAACAAGACGAGGATAAGCAACTCAGGTCAAGCTCGGAGTACGCATACACCTTGCTTACAAATCGCAGGAGTCGTAAAAGAATGGACGAATGACACATAAGATCAGCGCCTTTCTCAGAACAGGAAAAAACACGAGACTATCCTTGGAAAGAAGTGCACAGGTACCGCGCTTCAGTGTTCTGGTTACTCCACCTCGCAATGTACTCAATGTTATTCGCGCTCTGTGTTGCGGAAGATCTACACTCAGTAGTTACGAAAATGAACATAGTATTAAAATTACTCTACAGTAGACGACCGTTGCACTTATAACTGCAAAGTTGCACAACTTAGCGTAGACTATAGAGCGGGGCGTCGCAATTGTGTAGATCTCCGTTAAAGGATCGGGCATGCGCACTTTTGCCGCGCTGAACTTGTGAGGTACAAATGTGAAACAGCGAAATCGCAGGAATCTCTGCAAAAGCCGACAGAGGAGTGTACCCGCAAGTCTGCGCGTAGAGGAAGTGAGGGAGGAGTCGCATCAGATTGTACCGTGCACCGAAGATGCCCAGTTACTAGTGCGTGACGGCCTTGTGGACAATGCCAGCGTAGTGAGAGTTTTGCTTGCAAGGGCTTTGGACAGGAGTGATCAACCTCTTGACATTTACTATGGTAGCGTGTCCACAGAACAGAATGAGCTATCTGAAGAAACTTCAGGGTCCGGTTTTGCGTCGCGAACGGTAACGTGTCGTGTGCTGACCCACGGCTCCGGATGCTCAGATGGTTACTGTTGCTGCTATGAGATAAGGTATAAGGTCGAAAGCAATGCACATAAGTCTGATGAAGCCGTAATAGCCTTAAGCATTGACTCGTATAGAATAAAGTCTTCGGGCAGTGCACAACATGATCTTTTTCTGAACGGCAAGTCTGCACATGACGCGTTGAGAAAGGGAAATGATGTGGATGCATCTATTATCGGCGCACGCATTAGTGTCAAAGGCGAGAGGAAATTTGTAGCAAATGCCCCGTCGAACGTTCCTGCACATTCCAAGAAGCAACACGCTATACGCAGAAAGGAACTGTCCGTCGGTAGTGTAGTCCCCTCTGGACTGGTGTCACAGTTACCGAAGTTGAAGTCACGGAAGCATGAAAAGGTTAGATGCTCAGGACTTCAAAAAGACATAAATACCTCATTAGGAGTTCACCGTAACGTACCGAGCTTGCCACATACCAGAAAATCTGTACCCATAGGCGGTATAGCAGCAATGCAAGGGTGTGAACGACAAGAAAGCTGCCAAAGAGAAAAGGCTATCTCGGCTACGGAGAGTACTACATATAGCATGTCTTTGTCGCTCCTAGAGAGACCGAGTACAGAAGGTATGGGCTACATAGTAAGCGCAAGAGATCTCCTCCTTTGCAGGGATGATTCCTATGGGTGCTCTCCATATGTGTTTGCTGTGCTGTTTGATCAAATCTGCGCTTCTGAGGATGGCGACCCCGCATTAGACCGTATTGCGGTACCAACACACGACGATATCGCACAGAGTCCAGATAAATTCGCGCAGTTTCTAGTGGCCCGGGCACTACGCTCAAAGGCATTGGGGCACGTTTTGAAAGAGCTTTTCGTAGCGCTTGCCGATACTTATCTCACTTTAGACTCTCAAAACGAATTGGAAAGCATCGGCTCTTTTATCAAAACCTGTTTCGTCAAGTCTGCTTCCATACCCGACATGACAATAAAACCAGTTGTTGGTTCAAGCCTGATAACCCGCGTAGAATACTGGGAGCCCAATCTTCCCACTTTGAGTTTTGAGAGAAAAAGTGAGTATGTAGAGCTTATAGTCGAAGAGCAGTGCGACTTTAAAGTAGGCATAGGAGATAAGGAAGACTCTGCCAGCGCTAGGCTCAGGGTAGAGTACGCGATCAGAGGATCAAAAAAGGGCAAGTTCTTATTCAATCTTAGCACGCGCAGGGTGGAAATTGCCCTACTTGACGAGCACGGATGCGAACTGCCTCATTTGCAAGGAAGCAGATGTTTGTGGACGTCTGCATATAAAAATGTGAAGAAATTTTACGTATGTTCTTACCCACAGCCGCAGAAGAGTACGTCTCTTGTATTTAGTACTTGTCGCATCCAACCTAGAAACGATTTATATTTTACACGCAGGGTATTTGCGAATAACCATAGGGATTTGGTCGGAAATTTGTTGAAGTCACTTCTAGGAAAATTGAAAAGTGAACTCGGCTTGACCTATGGTAGGACATCAGTGAGTAGATCATGGGTGGGTATGGCCGCTATGTATCGCGTTATATCACGCGTTGTCATATGTGTAGGATCTCAGGCTTGTGGTGCAGAGGTTATGTACAGAATTACTAATAATAGCGGGGCGTCGTCTCTGTTTATGGGAACAGTGAATATATGGGAACTGCACGGTTCACACCATGGCACATATAGTGAATTTCTGCAGGGCGTTTCTAATGACAATGATGCTGATGTCACGCTTACTCTGAAATGCAGGGCTGTGTTGAACAGTACAGAGTTGCTTGAGGATGTAAAAAATTTGGCTGACAGCTCAAAAACAAACGATCTTGCCGATTCTACTCAAGAAACTGCTGATGCAGAGAATATCGTAAGGCAGGACAGCGAGTGGACGGGATCTGAGGCAACTCGCTGTCCTGATTCACCATCCCTCCACACTGTACAAGAGGGACATACAGAGCTACATGTCTCACGTGGTACTT
>NZ_JAQLOH010000054.1 GCF_028204095.1 Candidatus Anaplasma sp. TIGMIC | reverse complement strand
GGAGAATTCAATTCAGCTAGAGGTTTGATATTGCATAGGAATCGCTTTCGCTCAGGCTCTTAAGGCCAGTGATGCCGAGATTGATAAGAAGATTTGTAAGGGCACGAGTACCAGCAGTAATGATGTGACGGGGTTCGGTTATTGTCGGAATGGCGGAAGCAGCGAAATTACTAGCGGCAGCGGAAATGTGAATGGTCTGAGTGAAGCGTTAGGTGATGTGAAATATGCTGATAAGTGGCCTAATGCTATCGGCAGCGGTAGCACCGGAAAGGGAACCACAGGTCAAAATGTTACATCTGATATCATGGCTCTCCCTAAAGACGATAAAGCCGTGGTAGCAGGTCACCTGGAGAAGGCCATAAGGGGAGATCCTCGTATGTGTGATGCATGTTAGAACGCACGTGACCATGTGTTTAAGACGCTTTTATGGAGCTCAGCATACACCGGTTAATAATCGATAGTTACCGGTGGTAGTCCTATTGGTGTGCGCCCATATGGCAGTATCCGCACGGAAAAGGTGGACACACACTGTTTGTGTGAGTATAGAAGAATAGTCTGTGGCTGATCCCAGAGTATTGGTTCGGAGTTTGCTGCCAGATCAGCGAAATCAAAACTTGTTGTCTGTTTTCGTAATGCGTGTGGAACATATTGGCACGTGTTTTGTGCGATAGTGTTCTGCGTAAGGTAGTATGCGGCAGCCTAAGACGCTGGGCTGACGCAGATATTGTGCATATGCTCACGTTGATGTTAAGAGTATGGCTGCTATATTTAGGTTACAATGGACGGTGCATATGGGTGGCTGTCAGTGCCAGCCTGAGTTCTGTCTCTTAACCCCCTCGTTTGAGTAGTGGGTCGCTGTCGCATATTGCTAATGAGAGGTTGTGTATGACATGTCTGGATACTCTGCAAGTGCGGAAAAAGTTGCGTGCGGGTGGGGCATCTTATGACTATTTTGCGCTGGATGTTGCATGTAAAAAATTGTCCTTGGACGACAAAAAACTGCCTTTCGTGTACAAAATTTTGCTTGAGAACCTACTGAGAAATGAGGACGGTCGTTATGTAAAGAGCAATGACCTCAAGCAGTTTTCCAGGTGCATGAATGAAGGCCTAGAATGCGAGGTGAATTTCATGCCTGCACGGGTAATGATGCAGGACTTCACTGGTGTTCCAGCATTGGTAGACCTGGCCGCTATGCGTGACTACGTAAAGACACAGGGTCTGGATCCGGGAATAATAAATCCGAGGATTCCTGTAGACCTTGTCATAGACCACTCGTTACAAGTGGACTTTTCTGGCACAAACGACGCTTTAGCGAAGAATGTTGCGTTAGAGATGTCGCGTAATCTAGAACGCTATAAATTTCTTAAGTGGAGCCAGAATGCATTCAGAAATCTCCATGTTGTCCCGCCAGGTACAGGTATATGTCACCAGGTCAATCTTGAGTACTTAGCCAAGGTAGTGTGGGAAGTTGATGGAGTTTTGTGCCCAGATACTGTGATCGGCACTGACAGCCATACCACTATGATCAACGGTATGTCAGTTTTAGGCTGGGGGGTCGGGGGTATAGAAGCAGAAGCCTCTATGTTGGGGCAACCCATTGCCATGATGGTACCAGATGTCGTGGGATTCAAAATCCGCGGAAGGTTGCGGGAAGGAGTCACTTCCACAGATATGGTTCTTACCATAACTGATATGCTAAGAAAAAGGAAAGTAGTAGGAAAGTTTGTTGAGTTTTACGGAGAAGGTCTAAAAAACCTATCAGTATTTGATCGCGCTACTGTTGCTAATATGGCTCCAGAATATGGTGCTACCTGCGGGTTTTTCCCATTCGATCAGAGTACTCTGGATTACCTGGATATTACAGGGCGTGCTAGGGAGCACATAGACGTAGTAGAGTCGTACATGCTTGCGCAGAATCTCTGGTATAAAGGCGGAGACGACGCGTTATACTCTGACAACATAGAACTAGATTTAGACGAGGTTCGCTCTGTTGTTGCAGGGCCTAAAAGACCCCAAGACAGGCTTTCGGTAGCAGATATCGCGAGTGCCCTTCCAGTGCAGAACTTTTGCCAAGATGAGTGCCTACAAGTTAAAAACGGTGACGTTGTTATCGCTGCTATAACAAGCTGCACCAACACTTCTAATCCGTATGTTATGATTGCTGCGGGTCTCGTAGCACGCAAGGCGAGAAACTTGGGTCTAAAATCAAAGCCTTGGGTTAAAACTTCTTTCACTCCAGGTTCGCAAGTAGTAGCAGAATATCTAAAACGCTCGGCGCTATTGGAGGATTTGGATCTTCTTGGGTTCAATATAGCAGGGTACGGCTGTGCGACATGTATAGGTAACTCCGGACCTTTGGCCAAGGAGATTGAAGACTGTGTGAGAAGTAACAATCTGCTTGTTGCATCGGTCCTCTCTGGTAATAGAAATTTTGAAGGAAGGATACACCCTTGTGTCAAAGCAAACTTTTTGGCCTCACCGCCATTAGTGGTAATCTTCTCTCTCAGCGGAACAATATTACTTGATATCACTGTTGACCCGATCTGCTACGATGCCTACGAAAAGCCCGTGTATCTGCGCGATTTATGGCCAACAAGATATGAGATAGATGAGATTATCAAAGAGTTCGTTTCCAGAGACACATTCGTGCAAAAGTATTCCGATGTGTTTCGTGGAGATGACATATGGCAAAGTGTAGAATCCAAGGGTGAACTTACATACAATTGGAGCTCGGATAGCACTTATGTTCAACTCCCTCCATACTTTATAGAATCCGGTTCCAGCGGGCACAAGAGCATTAACGGTAATAAGCTGGATATCCAGAATGCCAGAATACTCATGGTCTTGGGGGATAGTATAACAACGGATCACATCTCACCAGCTGGTAACATATTTGTTGATAGCCCCGCGGGTAAATATTTGACACGCAATGGGGTCAAGGAAAGCGATTTTAATTCGTATGGATCGCGCCGTGGTAACCACAATGTTATGGTTCGCGGCACTTTTGCAAACATTCGTATAAGAAATGAGATGTTGTGGGGGGTTGAGGGTGGTTTTACTAGACACTTCCCATCTCAAGAGGTGCTGCCAATTTACGATGCAGCAGTCCAATACAACAGGGAGGACGTTCCTCTAGTAATAATCGCGGGTAAAGAATACGGAACAGGTTCCAGTCGCGACTGGGCAGCGAAGGGGACCTTGCTTCTTGGCATCAAGGCTGTTATAGCTGAAAGCTTCGAACGTATACATAGATCTAACCTGGTTGGAATGGGTGTTCTGCCTCTTATTCTCAAACGCGAAGACAAAGACATGTTCAAAGGAGATGAGACAATCACCTTACAAGGTAAAATAGGGGTTAGGAAAGAAATCAAATGTTCCGTAACTAAAAGCGACGGAAGCTCCACTACCAT
>NZ_JAQLOH010000002.1 GCF_028204095.1 Candidatus Anaplasma sp. TIGMIC | reverse complement strand
TCTTATATTTCCAAACAGCATTTAACAATACAAATAACCTGTACTGTTCGTACTTTGCATTAACATAATACTGTAATGCGTACCACATTGTTGGTAATCTGTCACAAAATAACGCTAATGTTGACATATGAGCACATTGTTTTTTGCCGTCACTGCTCCAACCGCGAGTATGGTATTAGACGAGAGCTCTAGTACTTCTACTCCTGCACATATAACCTAAGATACTACCTATTGATATCTCCCCAAAGTTTGTTATTTTAAAAAGATGAGAAACGCAAAATAGTTGATAATGGGCAAATAGCGTCTACGGATACTTACTTTGACCCCTCGCTGCGGAGCATGACTAGTCTCCTAACAGTGTGCAGAATTCACTCTGATGTGTTTTCGCCGCGCCAACGATGCATACCTGGTGCGCACTCTTTGACATTGGGTATATTCTTGTTTTCCTGCTGCGTACAATAGAACTTCACCGAGCACTAAGTATGTACCACACCATAGGGGGTTTCCGAATAACAGACTTTTCTCGTTGAAGCCTAATGCAAACTATCATACAATTAGCCCTCGTACCTTTGCTTCCTTTCCTCGATGCATGAGATTTTGCGTAGTTTACAGCTTAATCCTCTAGTCGCTGGAAAACGGCCTGAAGATACCACGGTGGTCGTTGCAATGTCCGGTGGCGTGGACAGTTCCGTCGTATCGGTGTTGTTACACAAACTGGGGTACAAAGTAATAGGAGCCACTATGCAGCTGTATAGTAATCCTTCAGGTACCTCAAATGGAAAATCATGCTGTGGTAGCACGGACATTTTTGATGCAAAAAGAGTTGCTGCCTTATTTGGGTTTCCGCATTATGTTCTAAATTACGAAGAAGTGTTTCGCAAAGAAGTAATCGGTGACTTTATAAACTCATATAAGTCGGGTGAGACCCCTATACCGTGCATAAAATGCAACCAAACGGTAAAATTTCGAGATATGCTAAAGATGGCGCGTGTTGTCGGCGGAGATGTTGTTGCTACTGGACATTATGTTAGAAGGCTTGAAGTTAACGGGGAAACACAAATATGGTCTGGCCTGGACAAGAAAAAAGATCAGAGCTACTTTTTATTTTCAATAACTCTTGACCAGCTAGAATTCGTAAGATTTCCACTCGGAGCATTAGTTAAAAGCGACGTTAGAAAGTTGGCCCAGTACTTCAATTTAGAGGTCGCTGATAAGCCGGATAGCCAAGACATATGCTTTGTCTCCAAGAACTACAAAGAAACTTTATCAATATTGGACCCCTCCACTACAAAAAAGGGAAATATAGTACACATGGATGGCACAATCCTTGGCGAACATGACGGCATAGCTAATTTCACCGTAGGACAGCGCAAAGGACTGGGCATAGCCTATTCTTACCCGCTGTATGTAGTAGCAATTAATCACAAAAATAACAGCGTAATCGTCGGGCCATCGTCGGCACTGATGAAAACCAAGCTGTTCCTTAAAGACTTGAACTGGCTATCTAAAGATAAGATACCAGAACAAGGGTTGCCTGTAAGCGCAAGATTGCGTTCCTCGTACTCCGTTGTAGAGGCTACAATTTCACACGACGGTACTAGCGGTAAAAGCACTGTTGTACTAAATGAGGGATGCGTAGTCTCCCCTGGCCAGGCTTGTGTAGTATATGACAACGAGCGCATGCTCGGCGGTGGTTGGATATTAAACCCTCCGCAATACACTCAAATCACAACATCGTAAACACTGCTAAGGATAAACACAGCTGCCATTTGTAACAAGTTGGATGCCGGTCCACGGCGTCTTTTGTATGCTTAGGAACATACGCACCTTGCAGTGCCCTACAAAACTTCTCTCAACACAAATTGCCCCCCGCTAGATCACGAGATACATAACCACTAGTATTACTTGGTCAGCAGCCAAGCAGTGCAGCCATGTACACACTACCTCACAGACGGGTAAACTCTTTGTCCCTTGCTAAGAATAATTCCTACCAAAAGAAACAGCGGAACTTGCTGCATTACAGGAACAACAATCGGAGAGACTTGCCAACTCATCACGCTACCTATCACCCACTGCACACCGTATATCAGTAACATGCAGCGCGCAAAGACAGGAAAGCTCGAAAGCCGTTGTTTATCCAAAACAGCATTAGACAAAACGCACACTATTGAAGAAGACCCCACCGGAGAAAAGTACAGAAAGTCCCTGAGTAGACCAACACAAAATATGGAAAAGTACCCTGGAGTATTACGTCGATTATTCATAAAAACCATGTACAGTATGTCAAACCTAGGAGTAAAGCCACGAGTAATACCACTCATGAAAAACTCGCAGCATACCAGTGTAGTCATAATTACAAAAGTAACAAAATCTTCCACTGTAGGTGCAGCATATCTCCTACCACCACGAACATGAGCCCCCAGTTGCACTTCTTCCATATAACCCTTCTAAACTACCACACCTTGGAAACAGCTATCCCTACTCTACACGCAGCCTTTACAGCCATAGAAAGTGCTCTGTACCCAAGCGCATGCTCTGCACCCTGCTCAACTGCAACTTCCATATGCTCGCGCTCTTCCTCACGGAATTGCATTATAGCCTTTCTCAACTCATGCTCCCGACCACTGCGCTCTAATATACCACTCTGCTCATCGTAATGTTCACAAATGACCTCCTCAACCGCCTCGGTACAAGCCATTGCTGCTTCTTTTCCCATGATAGCGGTAACACATCCTAATGCAACAGCAGCCACATGCCATACCGGCATAAAGACTGTAGGACGTATTCTTCTCTCGCATATCACCTTATCAAAATAATTAAAGTGCACTAACTCTTGCTGCCGCATTTCTTCAATCTTCTCTGCCTCGTGAGAATCTCGTAGAACCATCTTTTGACCATGGTATATGCACACGGCAGCGTATTCGCCAGCATGATTCACCCTGATCATACTCTCCACACACTCACGCCTCATGACACACCCCATTTCCTATTACGGCCAATCTCGGAACACTGTCATTTTTATACCTTTCCCCAGCTTTGGCAACTGTTCAATAAGTACACTTGCAAGCATATGAGTATTCTCCACCTCTGTAACATACGACACTACACGCCGCATTTCAGTAGAAGAAAATTTTAAATACTAAAATTTGCGACACAATGTCTTTCTGCGTCACTGTTCATGAACACAACATGGAAAAGAGTAAAAACATTTTGCTCTCTTCAAGCTACTACAGCACACAATAAACATGTAGACCGCGACACATTAAGACATGACAGACTTATCATGCAACAAATAGTTTGCCTCGTCTTATTCCGACTAGTCGGAGTAAATAGTTTGTTTGTTAATATTTTAATTTTAAATTACATTAATTTGTTTTAGTATGATGGCTAAGAATCTTAGGTTTTTGAAGATATCCGAAATGAATGCTGGTTATTCAAGGCAAATTCGTGTAAACGAAAAAATTTTTCCGATGTTTCTTTCTAAGGTAGACGCTGTACTCTACATTACGTGTAGGTACCCAGCTCACTCTTTAAATCTTAGGAGTATGGTCTGGATCTTGGTAGACACACTTAGTTGTAATCGTATTCCTGCAAAAAGAATTTTCTATTCATTCTCCTCAGAGGGTTAGCTCCGTCTACAGTGATATCTTCATCTGATAGGACTGCATTATGGCGCACAGATGAGGGCTTTTAGTGAAACCTAATATTCTACAGAAGTTGGCTGCGTGCAATTCGCCTCGCCACAGCTAAGCCTTCTGTTATGAACGGTATTAATGAGGTTACTATGCCAGAACAACACCCTAACGAAGGCAACTCAGTATTAATAAGAAACAGACTGAGATCTTTGACTGTTATATCAGAAATGCTACGGAAATCCACTGTAACAAATGACATGCGACGGACCGAAGAGGATCGCGTACGTGATGGAAGGGCAACGATTGCGGACCTCTACTGTTCAGCAATATACATAAACGGGTTACCTATCGAGACATCGGGCGTATCCACACAATTCGGGGCGATGTCGTCACGCAATAAGAACCAATACTTCCCCATCAAGGATATATGTGGTCTAGTGGGAATCGCAGTCAGTGATTATCAGCAAAATCTGGATCCATACTATGCCCGAAGGGATGCTTTTTGCCAAATTAAGCTGCTTATGGAGATAGCACGGCACAGGAACCTTGGTGTTGTGGCGCATCCATTGTTGATAGAGGAACTAGTCACTACACTGAATACTTATTCTATGGTATCTTTCCCATTTTCTACTGTGCTGGCTAGTGGTGAACCCAGAAGTCCGTCATATGATGCGGGAGAAGACAAGGCTGTACCTCCTAAACAGGGCATTTACATAAGGTGCATCGATGAGAGAAAGATTTCTGTGTACTCCCATTTATACCCTCTTAACTGGGTAGATGGCAAGGTGGCAGCACACCTAAGGTACGATATTACAGTAGCTGACGACGAAAAAAGTATAAGATATGAAAACGTTCGCACCCTGTTGGCATTTCCCGGTGGCAAATCTGAAGACATAGACGCATGTGTCCATGATGAGCTTGGTGAATTTGGATTTCCTCCTGTTGGCAGTACTCTATCGTCTCGCCGTAGGTTTGCAGATGCTTTTGAAGAGGCACCGGGCACGTACCCTGTAGATACGTTCTTTCTGTCAATTAACACTCCTGATGAGTCTATCAGTGCCAGAAGTATGTACAGTGCGCCGCTGCAGCATACTACTCCTGCAGACGCTAGTATATCAAGTGATGTAGGTGATATAGAAGACGTAGAAGACTATATAGGAAGGTCATCTGGAATAAAGCGCTTCTTTAAGCGTATGTCCAACGGTATGGTTAGCATGTTCAAGTTTATCTCATCTCCTTTTCAAAAGGCCTTTTCTGTTATTGCATCTGGGGTAACAAGGATGTTCGAGGCATTGAAAAAGATGTTTTTCACTTCTGACCGCTATAGCTCCGACTCGGAAAAAATGGTTCCGGATACCGCACAAAGATCTCCTACCGATAGCAGTATTTCACAAGCTGGCTCTTCTAGTATTCACCTAAACGCTCAAGCACCTGAAGTTATAAGTAGTGATACACGTACTACTGCCGATGTTGCAAATAGCGCCACACCGGGAAGTATAACCGACGGCGTGGATATCACGGCATCAACAGCGAATTCTCAACGTAAGTAACAGCTACGTTGACATCAGAACCCGGGAGGCAACATACGTCCCGGGAATCTGATACCATGTATATCCATGAGCACTGCAAATCTTAATTACGTATGACTGCAACCACCCTCTCATGTCTCGGTATGCAAATCTATAAAAGCTCACCAGGCTCATAACGCACTTTATACTTCTAATGTGAGCGTCATCCAGAACACCCCGTAACATCGCGACCTTGATTGTTCCGCATCGTGCGTCCAAGGCAAGTTGTACAGAGCAGCGGATAAGTGTGGTACATAGTAAAGCTCAAGCCATGCAGTGTAAATCTTATAGTCAAGTGCACATGGTACAGCTTTTACTCGCGACACACCTATTTTTATCCACACAACTAGCACGCTTTAACATAACGTGCGGCACTTACCCTACTGTACAATAATAGACTACCATGTATACACGCTTTGTTTAGCGGATAACTTTTTACGGCTCTGGCACCATGTGGAGCTCATTCTACGCAGCTAGATATATCTCCCATGCTGGAGCTGAGCTCTCCACAGTTCGAAATACTAATTGTCTATTTCAATCCATGGAGCGACATTTGAAGCAGTATGATTGCTCTCTCTCTTGCTACTTTTAAGCACAATGGTGTAGAATTGAGTGTGCGTTGAGTCATGCGCGCGTTTTCCTCAAAACTTCGTCTTAAAAGTAACATTTGTGGTGTTGATGTGTCTAAGAAACAACATTATGGCGGTTCTGTACACCCCCGCATCCCAAAAAGTGTACAAGTATCCAAGAAGATTTTAACCGGGGCAGCTCCTAGTATTCAGGGTATGGCGTCGGTGCTTGCAGATGTTTGGATATGCGCTGCTGTAACCGCAGCACGAGTGGTCTCTAAGATTGGCATATTTGCCCTTGAGAAGATTTCTGCATATGATACCTCCTCACACTATGGGCCAACAGGCCAGGACGTGCAGACCATGCGTGTTCCTCGATTGGGCATTCGAAGGCTTATTGCGCACCACGCAACCTGTGGCGCTTTGGTGCTGTGCACTGTAGCTGTAGCCTTGGTGTTTCCCCTGGTAGCGCTAGCCGCTGCAGCGGTAACTTTGGGATACGTTACTGCTTTCACAACTGCAGCAGTGTGTGCGCAAGCATTCGTTGCGTTGCTTAGAATACCTATGATCGCACGTATAGTTGCCAAGGAAGCGTTTTCAGAAGCAAAAGAGTTCCTCCTTCCGCAGGTGCCTGCATACACCAAGATGCGTCAGGGTACAGGAGAATCGCAAAACAGCGGCTGCAACAGCGTGCAAGAAGACGTGCGTACAACAGAATCCGGGACTACTGTACTTCGGTGTTTAGCGTATTTCTCGGCAGCAGTGTACTCGCTAGCTCTATCAGCACTAGTGTCTGTGACTGCCGCATTGATATCGCTAGCTATGCCAATGCTGGCGGTTTCTTGCGCCTTGGTGCGTGTTGTGCGTACCTTGCGCAATCGTGTACTGTATCCCAATGCTACAATGGGATACGAAGAGACTTTTGGCTCATGCCGTCGTGGTGGCGGGGTTCCGTCGTTTGCAACCTGTGCTGTAAGACTCAAAACTCCAACGGATACCGGTGTTATGACCTATTCCGATACGGGCAATAGCGACACCAATAGCCTTCTCTCGGAGAATAAGCATGGACGCCATTCATCAGAAGACTGGATTGCTTCATGTGACGCACACAAAAACAGCTCTGCTGCATCAAACTACATGTCCTCTGACATAGTTGGTGATGCCTCATCATCTTCTCTGAGCAGTACTGTTACTGACAATAATGAAGTGATGTCTAGTGTTACGCAGCAAGGTCGCGTGGCATAACAAAGCGGCGGCACCCATATTGTGGCAGCTCGAGCAGGAGCAGCGCCTATATAAATACTCTCCCCCGGAAGAGACACACATTGGGGGAGAGTGGCTCCTTGTGTTGCACGTCAACAACCCGGGAAAGATGACGGGCGATACTGCCCCAAGTGGCAGGTATAGCGGTACGGTTCATTCTGCCATAGTTAGTAGTGGAGTTCTCCGATTTCTGCACTGCCCCTTTCCAACCAAATGAACACTTCTTGCTGTTTAATGCTTTTCTATCCTTGTCGCAAATGCTCTTGCCGGAGCGCCTATCACTCACCCGAGTAACCGGGAGAGAATTGCTGTTCGAGTCGGCAAAAAGCTCTATTTTTGTCTAGTGACAGCTATTGGAATCCGCATAATATAAACGTAAATACTGCCGTTTTGTCACACAAGTACACATGAGGCCTGCTTTATTAACAAAGTGGTACACCACATTTTCTGCGCACTCAGTGACCCATTTTCTAACACAAAGTTATCTACGCTATACCAAAAATGCATAGTGCAATATGCAGGTGCCGCGGTAGTGGCCTTCTGGAACGCCTCTCTGTTTACGATATATAATCTTTACACCATAACTGTTTTACTGTTGCCACATTAGCAACCGAGTTACATGTATTACACAGCGGCGTACATGTAAACTTCCAAAAACGTACCCGCAAACTAAACTATAAATCAGTAGCGCATCACCGCTAAGATACCTATCAGCGCTAATTACACGAATGCCCTCCGTGCCATAACCACATTACATTTGTCCGCTACAACACACCACTCTACTCTGTCTATATTCTAAAGTCGACATAACACTAAGTATAAACACCCCGTCTTGCGCTACCCGCATGGCAAAGTTTCACTTGTATGCCCTTGGGGTGTATGGTATCCTGTCTTATTCGTGAAAGAATTAATATTTTTCTTGAGATATCATAAAAATTGTGCATTTATTGCATAACACTCATCGGATACGCCATAAAGCAGCTGAGGTGTTGTTAAGCGGCACACACCGCAAAAAGTGATAGGTGCACATTGCTGAAAGAAGGCGTGTGGGCCAGCGTGCCTTACAGTATTGTTACTGTGCTCAATGCTACTTGGCGCTACTCCTCCCTTAAGCAATGCTATCTCCTCTTAAATATTAGCTGTGCGTATTAAATAAATTATGGAGCAATCTTATGAATCAAATCACGGAAGACACGTTGGGAAGGCGCATGTATAATGCGAACGATACAGTCCCCATCGTCCTCCTTCTATGCTATATCATTTTCAACGTTATACTTGTTCGACTCGCTGTTTGGGTACTCATATTTACTCTTGCGGTTGAGCTGTTCTCAGCGACAACGGCTACATACCAAGCATTTGTAGACCATCAAAAATCGAAGGATGCTGTGAGAAGTGCTAAGGCAACTGACAAAGTTTTATCGGAATCAACGTCGACTTATCGTAAAAGCACTGCCAGAATTGAAATGCTGTTAGATGCTCACGCGGACGAAGCAGCTGCGCGCTCAAGGCGAAATAAAGCGCTACAGGATCTATTGCTCAATTTGGCATACATAACACTAGGGTTACTTGTGATAGGGCAAGGATTTAAAGTAGTATTGGCGTGGGCTATTATTGCAATAATACCTCACGTATTTCAGACTACGGGAAAATATATACGCCGTGCCAAACAAGCACTGATATCCTTCAGAGACGATATGCTGGGAGAAGGTGGAACTTTGGATAAATTCCTGGCGGAACAACAGGCTCGTAGGGAAAATCAGAATCAAACTTTTAGTGGAATCTTCGCAGCATGGCACTCAACCTCCGAAGTGAGAAGTGACTTCGATGCAACGCCCACAAGGCGCCAGACGCACACGCGAGTGTATGCGGAGGACGTAGTAGAAAGTCTTCCAACTTGCCGTGCTGCAGGGTCTGATTTGCCTAGATCTAGAGTTGATGCGCCAATAAATATAATAAGTACACAGTTGTTGGAACCGGATTTACAAGATCCTGTACAACAGCCACTCGCGCTACTTAGCTAGGATTCATACCACACCCTGACGGTTGAAAAACCTTCAAATGCCGTCAGGGTGCATCGTGTATGCTTAGCGCCATGTTCGATATGTGTAAAACGGCGTTTTGCTAAACGGTGCAATACATTCTAAAGTATTGTAGGAATGAATACCATTGCATCCTCGCGTCTTAGAAAAGAGGTCGTGTTGCTAAAAGAGCACGCTCATATTGACAGACACCCGCACCAAGTGTATAATTGGCCTCCTAGGCGTTTGCAGGATAGCACGTGGGTTGACGCGGCGTTTTTCTGTGTGACGCTTAGTTTATCTCGCACGTGGAAGGTCTCGCTCAGGTTATGCCTTGTCGAAGTACTACCGCCAGCAAAAGGCTGGCTTTCGTGCAGAGTGTGAAGCGAAATATTCCAAGTTTCTTACATGAGTTGCGCACATTGCTGTTGTGCTCCGCGTACTCTGTTTTACTTGCAACTTACTACGCAGGTAAGTGCGTCGCGTTAAAGATGTCAGCGATGGCGTATGCTGTCCGTAATCAAACAGGCAGAGTTCATGATTACTCGTGGTCGTTACTGCGTCAAGAAGGTGTAAGTAGTCGCCGTGACCAATTTTGTAGCTGCAGTCGACATCAGACTCAGTCAAGTGGAGACAGTGCAAAGTCGAGGCCTATCGCCGCATATTTATTTGCTCCGCTTGCTATAGGCTTATCCGGAATAATTGTGGCTTTGGCGGATTTGGCTGCAGCCCTCATTATGATACTGTCGGTATCGGCAGCGGTTGTGATTTTTGGTGTATTTTTTACGCTCTGCAGCGTTGTAAGAAATGTGCATCACGCAGTATGTGGAAACTTGCCCATAAAGCACATTAGGTCCTGCGTGGAAGGGTATGCATCGCAATCTTCTCACTATGTATTGAGAGCAAGAGCAGGATTACGCGGGTTGTTTACTACGCACGCATCCCACAAAGCACCTGCGCCTACCGTTGTTAAGACGTTAAAATCCATCGCACAGTCAGCACTATATGCCATCGCAATGGCATTAGTAGCGTTGATCTCCTCAGTCGTTCTTTTTGCATCTACTGTTATACCTTCTGTACTCATATCACCAATCTCTTTATGCATTTTCCTACCCGTTGCAACTTACAAGCTCTTAGTGGGAGACAAAGACTTTTTTCTGAAATTGCAAGACGATATACAGAACTGGGTAAGGCCCCCGGGAGAGTATGTAGACATTGATGTTAAATGTTACAAAGATTTCCATCCCGTGCCGAGGCGTGTTTGTATAGAAAAAACTGAGCCAGCGTTGCTGTCTCGAGGGGACATTAGTACATCCAGGTCACTGTAGTGCAGAAGAAAATAGGTAGGTTCCTCGGTTCATAGTTCGTACACGCTAGACTATATACAAGTTGAGCCACTTTAGACATCATGGTACAATGTACAAGGCGCCGTCGCTGTGCGCAGAGCGGGTTGCTGCCACGTAGGGTTTCCTTTTTTTTCGTGTGATGATGACCAACAGTGTGGGACTTGCGGCAACGCTGCTCACTCCCTATAAATTATTATATTCCGCCACTGTTATTAGCGGCGTGGGTATGTCGAAGCTTTTGCGCACAACTGCAGTAAAACAATTAAGAGCTGTATGTTATACCGTGTACCCCTGGGTAGTGGCGACTCGCACTCTGTACCAGAGTGTTGTCACAGAAGCCACTGGGTGGACTTGGGGCACAATGACCTGGAGGTTGCTAAGGCTACTGCACGTGGCCGGCGTACGCTTTACCCCTATGGCTGGCATTATCGCTGTAGCAGTGATTCCTGCTCTACTGAGACTTGGCATTATCTTTGCAGGGTCCGTCTATTTTGACACATATGGCTACTATTTGTTTGGTTTGTGTTATATTCTGTTAGATCGCATACTTGGATGTCTCGCAGCTACTGTACCATTTGTTGCTGCGTGCTTTTCTGCTATACTCTCCGCAGTGGTTTCAGTTTCCTCGCTAGTTCTGTCTTCTGTGTACTTCGTTTTATCAGGCACGGTTTTAACTCTATCCATGGTGAGTGGTTTTCTTGTACGAGCTTTTAGTGACATACTGCATGACGCATCTGCGTCCGTAAATATGTGGGTAGCTTCCCTGGCAGAAATTTGCCCATCGCATTTGGGCTGCGAAGTGCTGTACTGCGCTGCTAAGCCTTTAGGACTGGTGTTTTCCTGCATTTTAGGCGTTTTCTCCGTCGCCGCAACGCTTGTATGCTGCACGTTTATACCTGCAGCGATACTATTAGTGGCAGCTCTGGATCTATCACCGTGTTGTTCCGTGATTAAGGAGGAACCCCATATATACAACGACATGCCCCATACAAAGATGATAAAATGTAGTACTGACAGCTATAGTAGCACATTTGAGCAAGGTCACACGTCTGGCAAACCACCAGGTTTCTCCTATGCAGGGTAGGAGATACTAAGAGATAACGGAGTGTTTTAGCATGTGTGCAGTTTAAAACCATACATTCTTTAAACTGAATGTTACCTTCTAGAAAGCATGAGACTCGTTGTTACTTGTGGCAGGAGACATCAATTTAGTGCGTTGAGAAAAACCATAATGATAGGCTGTTTTCGTATTTCGTGGTCAGCCATTTTACAGCATAACAGCTGTGTAGAAGATATCCATACAATGTGCCATAGCCCTAAAACTGCCTCGGCCGTAAAAACTTTAAGGTGCACAGCTAGTTACCACAAACCAAGATTTACGGGTGCATCAGGTGTTTCTGCTATTGTCCCAATGCGCCTGCTCGTGGCATTCTATTCGCATTAAATTGCTACTAATTACATTATGACGCTATGCTTTTATAGCTACTCAACGTAACATTTCGTGCTTCCCATTACGCATACTAACATGTCTACTAGAGCAGTATCACTAATGCACCAGGCACACTGTGGTATTACGACTCCACATAACCGCAGCAGAAAAGGCTCGCTTAGAGTCAACCTATTATACCACCATCCCCCGGCGCCTCTCCGCTGATCTGTATTCCGATAGAAAAATCATCCTTAAAGTGCTCTAGCAAGGAACTGTCAATGTTATGCGCATTCTGCAGATTCCTGTGTAAAACAACAAACAAGATTTACACGAGCATCCTCAATGTAGTACCAAACATTAAGAATAGATCAAAAACTAGCCATGATATCGCCTTTTACACCTTGTGGCGCTGGAGTCTCGGCCAAAAAAATAAAGCCCTTCGTACCTGCCTATACACACAGTTCTCAAAGCGCGAGAAGTAGCAGCACATGCAGCATCTGGTACATCACTAAAGCTCGTGCAGTGCGTTGTAATCAGTGCAAATTTACCTGTATGACCACCGGATCCCGCGGCAAACGGTAATTCATCATATTCAGCTCTGCCATACCGATTAGCGCCTATACTGGCCTCAGCCATGCACCACACTACATTCTGAATGCAACAAAAATAGGCATAGCGCAACATGTTCATCATAAAACACAGCTTTAAACCTGATTACGTGTCACGTTCAAAATTTGAAGTAGTCCGACTAGCCTAGAGTTGGGCAGACAATTTTAAAACGGATTTGCTACACACTCTGCATAAACTACAGTGCCCTTGTGACAGCAAAGTATCCAAAAACAATTCTCCTGATTACTCGCAGTCAGCATATGACAAAACCCACTGGCACGTTAGAAATTATCAAAATTGAACACGAGCAATTTCTGCCATACCGTAACGTTGCCAACATCTACAAAGTGCTTGAATTGCTGATCAAAGTTGGCAAACAAGCGTTATGGTGGTTTAGCATCACTTACCTTGCAAACCAAATCGGTTGACTGCAGTGCACGTGTAGGTAGAATACACACGACGTTTCCCTGTAGTGTGGATCTGTGTGCCTAACGGTATGAGATGTGGTATGTCACTTTATAATGCACATGTGGGCCTGTCCGCACTGTCGCAAAACAGGGCATTGAATGCGCTTCCGGTGATTGCTGCGTTCGCTTTGGCAATGTCGCTTGCTTCGTCGTTGCGCATGTTAAGGCTTGTGGCACATATTTGGGTTCGGGCCGCCTCTGTGCTAGGCATATCTCTTGGGTACGTAGGCTCCGCCGGGAAAATTATCGCTAGGAGTACAAAGTCTCTCCTACACTTTCTGATAAAACAGCTGGAAAGAAGGTTTCGCAGGCGCTTATACGGCTCTAGCAGCTCTTACCGCGCGAAAGATAAGCACGAAAATACGTCTGGCTTTCGTGGACTGCTAGTTTTCCTGTCAGCCTCTCTTGGTACTCTCCTGATCATAACCCTTGGCATCGTAGCAACAGTATTTTCTGCGATAGTGATAACCACCCTGACTGTAACGGGCTTCATGTTCACAACCGCACTGTTTGCATTATCCTGTGCTGCAGGCCTGTACCAACATCTACGACCTTTGCGTACAAACGAAGTGTCTGGCTCCGCGTTAAGCAAGTGCTTCGCTACACCTATTGATTTTATCACAAAAGTTGCTGCTGGCATTGTCTCGGGTACAGCATTAGCACTACTTATGCTACCACCTGTTGCTTTTGTCGCGTTTATACCCGTGGCTGCTGCGTTTGTTGCGCCTGTTCTGGCGTACAAGGCTTACACGAAACGGACGCTTGCTGATTTACTTCTGAACGAAAGTACAGAGTCATGCGTAAGGAACGTATGCTATTCGCTAAACCTTGACAAGTTTGAGCACAGTTTCGGCGAGATAGTCGCCACTAAGCAGCCTCGTCCTATCTCCACGCTCCTGGGCTCTGCTGTTGAATCCATACCATCAGTTGAGTCTTTATTCTCGCTGCGTTGACCATAACCTAAGCGCCCGATTCGTAACGTAACAAGGACGCAATCGAGGTTTGTTTTTGTTAAGAAACCCTACGGACGTGTGGAACCTCTGTAATGTACACAGCAGGAATTCTGCAGCCCCTTTGCGCAGCCCAAACCACTCTATGACTTACTTGCGTCCCCTTGCAAAACAGAAGGCAATAAATAGACACAAAATTATGTATACGGCGTTCCACCCCGAAAGTGATAGGCCCAAGAATACCAAACTTGGAACTTTGCACGAAACAACTTCTTCCTTACTTAGCAAGCTAGACCTTACATCTTCTAAGCTGGCACCAAGCTTTACATCTCCGGCACAGTGCAAAAAGTCTGAGAACCAACCATACTCGAGACCAGCGTGGTAACCGGATATCAAAGCACCAACGAGATAGCTTGCAGTAACTACGTAGAACATGCTTCTATAACCCTTTAGCACCATGATCAGTGCTGGAACAATTGACACAAAGTATGGTATGCGCTCGTACAAACACAGTTTACATGGAACGAGACCGAAACCTAACTGAGACACGTAGGCAATTACAAGCGCCACAGCACTACTTGTAAAAAAAAGAACTCCACACTTCTTCATACGCGTTCACTTCCCTCCTCTGGATACTTCCCCGTTTAAAGGCAAAACCCCATTCGCACGGCAACATACACATATGCACGGGATAACAGCCTCCGCACTGATTACACGATACACTCTGTCAACCTATAAATGCTCTGGGGCCGGCAAGCGCAAAGTCAAAAACAGCTCCCATGTACTTCACAGCGCTGGATACTTGCAAACTGACGCATATGAACGCAGTCATATACATGACAACAAGGGAATAAAAAGCCAACACAACTCCCTCCGACATAATGGAGACGCAGTTGCTATACCGGAGCTGCAATATAGACATGGGCCACGGCTTTATCAAAATCACCACGTTGAAGAAGACAAAAGGCAACAGGAAAAACACCAACAGGTGCATAAAGTAGTTAAACCACAAAGGACACAAAAATATTCCAGAACAGACCTTGTTGTACAGGTGCATCAAACTGTCGTAGAGCGCTACTGTTGCAGGCATAGAAAGAGCAGCTGTCAATAACTGCCCGAACGCCACCTGTATGACTATTGTGTCACCACCATACACCCCTACATCGCGGTCACCACTCATGACGAATATGGAAATCGCACCAAGGAACAGTAATAAAACCGAGATCTGCAAGAAGAACGGTGCCAGAACTAACCCTGTACTAAACGCTGCATTAGCCAGAACCGGCGGAGAGCCACACACTATGTAGCACAATACATGGGCAAAAAACAAAACCGCAAGCGCAGTCCAGTGCTCCTGCCAAGCGGGAAGGTGCCCCATGCCCATGAAAGTGCTTATCATCTTAGCTGGGACAACCGCACGGACAAGCTTCATCAAAAGCCTGCAAAAGGACTTTAACATATCAAACTCTACAAAACAGAGCCAAAACTCCCGCGACCCAGTACTAAATACCTTTTCCCGCAAGTATGTCAATTGTTTTTCCAAATAGCTTGACCTGTGCAAGGAGAACTAGTAGAATTCAGCCGTTTCGTGTTTGGTGTTTTTCCGTGGCTAAAAAGGGCGCTACTCTGCTGGTAAAGCTTGTAAGCAGTGAAGGTACTGGGTATTTTTACGTGAAGAAGCGTGACCCAAAAAAGCTAGTTCAGAAGCTTTCTTTTCGCAAGTATGATCCTGTGGCAAGGAAGCATGTGTTATTTAAGGAAGAAAAACTCAGGTAATAGCTTAGTCGTTTACGCAGGTTTTGCCGTTCTCGAGCCTGTTGAGGGCCGGGGTGGGTTTTCTGCTGTGCGCCTGCGTTTATCACCATTTCGCTCATCATATTCGTAGATATGGTAGCTGAAGGTCCTCGTGTCGGGTTTGTACATAGTGTTGAGTCCGTGCGCGAGCCTGTTCTCATGTTTTAGGCAAAACGGAATTCTAGCCTTCAGGTAGCTCTTATATCTGCCCAGGTATCATCGTTCCGTAGCTATGCTCCTTGGAAAAAAACTGGTTGCTGTCGCTGTTAGTGGAAACAGATGGAAAAAAGGCGAAAACGAAAAATTCCAGTTAAGAAGTACTAATCAAAATCAACTGTAGATTTACCGCTTACGAAACCGGTAGCGGATACGAAGAATGCTTTATCTTTGAAGGGCAACTAAAAACATCACCACATTTACGGTATTAGAGCCGGCATTTTGACAGTACAACACATGTGAAGCAGCTATCCTAACATAAGGAAGAGCGCGCGTTGACCTA
The DNA here is from genome assembly GCF_028204095.1 of Candidatus Anaplasma sp. TIGMIC. Classification (GTDB taxonomy): domain Bacteria; phylum Pseudomonadota; class Alphaproteobacteria; order Rickettsiales; family Anaplasmataceae; genus Anaplasma. The sequence goes on along the minus strand of NZ_JAQLOH010000002.1, from coordinate 44,836 downwards.
ACAAATCAACATACGCATAACTCAAACGCTTTTCGCACCAAACGTAAAATTATTTTAAATCCATACTTACTGCCAAAGTGCTACCCGCTACCGCTCCACTAATTAACGGTAAAAGGGAGACTAACGCTAAACACTCATCCTTCTACTGTGAGCAATAACATCTGCTTTCTTGTGAAAACATTGCAAAACAAACTCGCCATAACACTGGACAAACTGGAATGGATCCACACCTACCATTCGCCGCAAAATACTCGCAAAACAATGGCTTTTGAGACCGGACGTAAAAACATCCAACGTGCGCCTGTTTGCAGTACGCGCTACACACCGCATTCATCATGATCTGAAACACATATGATTAAGTATACGGCTACCTTACAAAGGGCATCCTACTTCCGTGGCAAGTGCTCACCATGACAGGTGATATTTCACGATTACGGTTGTGAAAGCCACTTATGCGACTCCCAGGAGAAGAAGACTCACTACTACAACTCTGTGACGAACACAAAATTCCACGCTTTACATCGTGAACATCCCCCTCTTGAGGAGAAAAGTGGCTTTTTATTGCACCATAAAGCGCAACCCTGCGGCGTCTATACCGGGAACCGTGATTTGCAGGTTCGCTAACATCCGCCAGATACTCATCCAAGCTTTCTAGGTCCTTGTAGGTGCCACCAGAGCCTGATGTCCCCATACTATCAGAATATCTGCTCGAACTATCAGAATTATCCTTCTTTCTGGATCTCACTTGTCTTTCGTGCCCCATAGGAAAGTGTAAATGCTCTCTACAACTTTGTCCTTCCTTAACAACTTGCGATCTGCAGTAGATGATATATACAGCGCTTATAGGCGCAGTGAGCGCCAAAATACATATGGCTTGCACCTTCCATGATAGTGTAGAACTAAAGCTCAGGCCTAAAGCTGGAATTAGAGAGTTTGCGTTGAGAACAGTGGCGACTACAAACGCCGCAACAACGAATGTTATTACTCCAGCACAAGCAACAGCACTACGCCTGGATCTACTAGCGTTACGTGCTCTACGCATCATCACTTTTCTTCCGTTGTAGTCCAGTAAGCCTTTAGCAGACAAAACTTTTGAGTATGGCACCATCCTGCAGCTGACTTCCGTTGTGAGGCTTTGTCGCGGATCTTCAAGTAATATGTTTATTACCGCCTTATCCCTGTTTATAATTGCCAAATCCATAGGCGTACGACCGTGAGACCTGACATTCAAGTCTAACTCACTGAAACTCAGTAACTTCCTCACAAAACCCAGATCTCTCGCCCGCACTGCCATGTGCAACAATGTCCCACTATCAGTCTTCAGATTTAGCGCAGTGCTACCTCCTGGGCCCATCACCGTGGGATCACACCCAGCATGCTCTATTAGAAACTTTGCTATGTTTAGATTCTTTGATTCTACAGCAATGTACAACGGCGTGCTACCACTGGATGAATGCCCTCTTTCACAAACTAGTTCATCAATCCTGTCTCTATCTGCTTTAGTGACTCCTTCACTCTGTGTACGAGACAGTTCCTCACACGCATGGGACATTATAACATCGTGTCCTTTATTGGCATCAGACCGCACATGAGGGTCTATAGCCTTCACATTCTCAACGATGTACTTAACAACTCTCACACTGTCGCTAGCACATCCTGCTGCATAATGTAGAATGTTCTGCCCATCGGCATCAAGATACAGCAACGACTCTGGCTGTTTATTATGAAGGTACGAAATGACTTCAAGCGCTCCGTTTAGCGCTGCTACATGCGCAGCCGAAGTAAATGGCATTTTTTTAGGTACGACCGACGCACCTGCATTTAGAAGCTGCTCCACCACATCAACGTAGTTCATAGATGCTGCAAAATGAAGCGCAGTATACCCATACGCATTCGTCCTGTTGATGCAAATAGTCTCATTCGCCAGTAGCCATTTGACAACCTCTACATGGCCAAAATACGCTGCCAAGGCTAAAATCTGTGTATCCGCATTACCAATATCTGCAGAATACATTGTGTTCCTACTTTCACAAGGAGAGTAGGAAACTTCTAGCGAAGGGTATGCGAACACACTACACTTGCGAAACCTAGTAGTCAACTGGAGGCTATCTACACGAGCGGCATTTTCTGACTCTGCTCGTCTCACAGAAATCCTGCCGAAGTACATGTTTTTGTACTTCTGCGTAGCCTTGAAGCTGTTCAATTCGTTTCTTAGCACCCTGGTGCACTTTAAAAAGAATTCTATAATGTTCAAGTGCTCACCACTCACAGCTTCTATAAGGACTCCTGCTGTAACCTCGAGATCCAGACCTATCATTGCCACAAAACCCAGTCCCACATCCATTGTGGCATTGTCTTTACCCATAGCTTCTATGAGATTGTTTACTCCAATGCTGTCTAGCAATAAATCAATTACCTCATATGATCCATCTTCCCTCTCGTAACCTTTAAGGGCCTCATGCATGGCGTACACAACGGCTAACACATTATCGCTTCTATTGTAGGTCTCACGCATGCCTATATCACTTCGTGCACCGAGATTTATTAATTTCTTAACCATTTGTGCACACTTTTTCTCGACTGCATAAAATATCGGCGTCTTCTCGTCCTGCTCACACACAGCTTTCAATATATTTTCCGCAACAACAGGACTCGCTACAGCCTTCTGCTGCGCAATGGAATCAATGTCTCCACCTCTGCGGACAATGAACTCACATACATCGCAGACATCGTCCACATACACAGAACTACCCACTATAAATGGGATATGTATTACATAACATTCATGCAATACTACCGTATCATTTCGGGACCAGTGGACGATTGGAAGCGTATCTGCAGAGACAGCATATACAAAGCTATTCTTAGTCTTGTTGTGTAGAACGCAGAGCCTTTTTTTCGCAAACTGCTCATCCTCTTTACACGCCCGTACGATCTCGCTTAGAACATCGACACTTCTTGTTACACAGTTCATTCTACGTACTACTTCTTGGGAGACAGTACCCCCGTCGTCACTGGGCATAGTTAAAGGCATCCCCATGCACTTACCAATGTCTTTGTGATGTCTCAATTTTTCGGAAATCCAGATTTTATGCAAGTTGCGGACGTATGTAAGAGATTTATTGCACGTTTGGAGTTAATACAGGGGTAATAACTAATTTCTTTACATTAATTGCACGTTAACACGCATCGAATTACGCTTATGCTGCGCGACTATAGAGGTTATTGCTTGTCACACGTATTAAGAACGCACTATGTGTCATGTCAGCTCTGTGGTATCTGAAGATGTGTAGTTTGCATTATATTTCTTAACACTTCACCACATTTTTCTCTGCGATTTGTCAAGCCATATCCCACACATGTGCTACTTTGTAACTCTGTATATAACGTTGGTTAAGCGCGCTGACGAACATAACTAAGATTGGATAATAGCCCCTATCATTGCGCCCCATCTACTCTGGAAGTAACATGAAGTGTCCGTGAACCACATAACAGTATTTACACCGCTCCCATGGCTACTAACAGCAAAGTTTCATGGGCGCTGCACCGAGTAGTCAATTCTATGTTTGATTTCCTAATTTTTATAGGTATATTCTAGTGCCACGCTGTTCTGGCGCGGGCGGTGGTTTTCTTTGGTTTTAGTTATGGGTATGTATGGAAGGTGGTGAGACACGTGGAGAGGCTGTCGGCGTAAATTCTGCTAAGGAGCGCGCGGTCAACGTAGGATTAGTTGAAGAAGTCAGACCACACGTTATGGCGTCGATAATTGAGTGTCTAAAGCTAAAGGACGAACAGAAGGACATGCTCTGCGGCACTACTAATTTGGCAAAAGACTTTAATCTCGACAGTTTGGATTTCGTTGATCTTATAATGTCATTGGAGGAAAGGTTCTCAATTCACATCTCTGACGAGGATGCACAAAAGTTGGAGACTGTTGACGATATCTGTCATTACATTGCAAGCAAGAGTGATTCTGATGCTCAGGAAGAAAACTGAGCTAACTGTTTCTGTTTTACGGCAAAGTGCACGGTGTTGACTGCAGTGCGTATATGGTTTATGACGTTAAACGCCCTTACGCACTTTCACTGTATTGGTGTAAGTTGCAGGCGCATAGGTTCGGCATAAGGTTTGTGGATATATTTGTGGTGTGCAAAAATGGCTGAATGCAGGAGAGTTGTGATAACCGGTGTCGGGCTGGTGACGCCTTTGGGCGTTGACACTGCGTCGGTTTGGGATCGTTTGGTGAAGGGTGAGTCCGGTATCAGCGCTATTAGCAGGTTCGATGTTAGTGACCTAGATTGCAAGATAGGTGGCCAAGTAGTTTCCAAAGGCGAAGCAGATGATTACATGTTTGACCCAGAGGTTTGGGTAGACGGTAAAGACGTAAAAAAAGTAGACAACTTTATCTTGTTTGGAGTTGCCGCTGCCGACATGGCGCTCAAAGATGCCGGCATACTTGACAGTAACTACGACCCGAGTCGCATAGGCGTGCTAGTGGGGTCTGGAATTGGAGGTTTGCCTTTCATTGAGAAAAACATTACCACACTTGTAGAACGGGGGCCTAGACGTGTGAGCCCTTTCTTCATACCTGGAAGTTTGGTGAACTTACTACCTGGGCACATTTCGATCAAGTATGGATTTACTGGTTACTGTAATTCTGTCGTGAGTGCCTGCGCTACGGGAGCTATAGCGATAGCGGAAGCTGCTCGTGCTATCAAAATTGGCGACTGCGATGTTGTTGTTGCTGGCGGTGCAGAAGCGGCAATAAGCCGCGCCGGGTTGGTTGGGTTCGGCGTAATCAAAGCATTATCTACAAAATACAACGATACACCGAGTGTCGCATCGAGACCATGGGATAGTGGCCGAGATGGATTCGTCATGGGTGAGGGTGCTGGTGTCATGGTTCTTGAGGACTATGAATACGCGAAGAGGCGCGGTGCTAGGATTTTGGCAGAGCTCTCTGGTTATGGTCTCACATCGGATGCCCACCACATTACCGCACCCCACCCTCAAGGTGTTGGCGGTGCGCATGCTATGGAATTAGCCCTCAAGGCGGCTGGTATCACTTGTAGCGACATTGGCTACATTAACGCACACGGAACTTCTACACCAGTAGGGGACAGTGTGGAGATTGCGGCAGTGAAAAGTGTATTTCAGGATCACGCTAAGAAGCTAGCCATTTCATCGACGAAGTCCTCAATAGGTCACCTTTTAGGTGCCGCCGGTGGTGTGGAGGCCATATTCTCGGTTCTAGCATTGCGCAGTGGTGCAATACCTCCTACGCTGAATTTACACGATTCGACAGAAGATAGTGATTTAAACCTTGTACCTCTTGTAGCACAAGAACGTTCAGTATCGCATGTTCTTTCCAACTCTTTTGGATTCGGTGGCGTTAACGCATCTCTTATCTTCAGTCGCATTTAAGTTAAGTAAAGGCTTGGAAGACGTGGCGCGAATCGGGCAGCTCTCCACTGAACTTGCACGCAGCGTGCATGGTTAGCTAGAGGCGCCAGGCTTTTCTCTTGATAAGTTGCGCGTACACATAAATTGGGCACAATAAAAAGTGCATATATGCAGGACAGATATGCCTGAATGCGGAGTAGTACGTTATGCACTTTCTTGCAGTAATCCAGTACAGCTCTTATCGCGTTTTTTAGTATACATAGTACATCTGTTGCTTGAAGGTGTATTTTTTACGTGGTAGACTGCCCGACGATTCTCAATTCTCGCTATATAAATTTAAGAAATTAATTTTTATACGGATATGAAAATATTATCGCATGACAGCTCTGAAAATCTAGTGGATTGTCTTAGGCTAGCGAGGACACCTAAAGTCGGTCCCCTGATGTTTAAAAAACTTATTGAACTCTATCGCAGTGCTGGAAATGCTTTAGATGCTCTGCGTTCAGGGGAATGTCCGAAAATAAAGTCAGTGTGTTCTCTGTATGAGGCTGAAAAAGAACTAGATATGTGTCAGCGTATGGGAGCAAAAATAATAAGTATTTTTGATGCAAACTATCCGAAGACGTTATCACATATATTTGATCCTCCACCAGTAATAACCATACTCGGTGACGATTCATTGCTCAGTAGCACAGATATTGTTGCATTAGTTGGTAGCAGAACTCCTTCTACAAATGGAATGCGCATTGCGTATGAGCTATCAACTGCACTGGCGGCAGAAGGTTATGTAACGGTGTCTGGCTTAGCCCGAGGAATAGATAGCGCAGTGCATAGTGTAATTTATAAAAAGAAGCCAACTATTGCGATTATCGCAAATGGCATAAATGTTATATACCCACGAGAAAATGCAAAGCTGTACAAGATGATTGCTAACGAAGGTGGTTTGCTGATTTCCGAGTTACCGTTTTCTACTATTCCGAAAGCTGCGCTATTTCCACAGCGTAATCGCATAATTTCGGGACTGTCGCTGGGAGTCGTGGTGGTGGAAGCCTCGCGCAAATCTGGGTCTCTTATAACAGCTAACGCTGCCATTTCCCAGGGTAGAGATCTATTTGCAGTACCTGGTTCACCCTTGGATGCAAGATGTTCTGGCAGCAATGATCTCATAAAGCAAGGTGCATTTCTTGTAGAATCTGCTTTGGATATCCTTAATGGACTAGGAGCATCCGCTAGCACTTTCTCCATAAGACAGCACTCATATGAAGTTGAGCACCGAGATACTGCACGTTACGGGAATGGCATGGAACGGATTCAGCAATTGATACTAAACAAACTTAGCGCATCACCTACCAGTGTCGATGATTTACTTTCTTGTACCAAAATTAGCATTAGCTCACTACTGGCTGCGCTGTTAGCCCTTGAGCTTTCAGGAAAAATCGAAAGACTTCCTGGTAACAGGTTTGCACTCATGACTAAATATCCCCCTGAAGTCGCAATCTAAAAAGGTAGTTATCATAAGATTCCTTGACGTACTATACCTCACTTGAGACGGATTTTCTTAACTGTAAGCATACATTGCCATTTTTTACACAGTAAATTGTCAATTTTAGTCACGTTCTACTGTTGGACCATAACATATTCGACTAGCTATGGCCGCAGAACAATTTGACGTCGCAACACTACCTTGAAGAGTCATCCATAAGGCGCTTGATAGCTAACACAAAACTCACACCGCATTCTTTGTTCGCATTAGAACTGGTCCCCCCCCCCCTATCCGCTCTGGGATACGCTGTGCATAACACGCTCTGGTGGCTACCTATGAATAAAAAGTACATTCTCTACATACTTTGGGTAGTAGCCATAAGACCTGGACAGATTATTAGTATCGTGCAGCAATAGCGGCAACCGTCACGTTGCGTTAACATCGCATATTATGAACCCCTTTTGGGTAACCATGCAGTAACTGTAACAAGGGAAACTAAAAACTCTTCCTTACCAAGGTTCCGGAAAACTGACACTATCGCATGTGCAGAATTACGTTATGTACTTAAATCCCGTGCGCGTATCAACAGTTACAGGGTTCGCACTGGTGATGTGCACAATCTCGGTAACGTCTCTACTCAGCCGTGATATGGTATTTTACAGCACACACAACACAAAACCTTATGCAAATCGCGTAGTTGAGAATTATATCTCCGATTATTCCTGAGAATAAAAATTCTGTCCCAATCACCCACTGCGTCACAAGTCGGAATACAACGACAGCGTACATTACAGAGTATTGTGTCTACAACGCAGCCTGGCCTCTCAGATATACCACTGGACAGTAGATAACATAATACCACGTTGCAGCTGCTATTCTTTGCAAAACTGATTTTACTTGGTGCGCTAAGTTCTCTCAAACAGTTTGTCTATCTCGGATAGGCTGAGTTTGACGTATGTAGGTCTTCCGTGATTGCACTGTCCGGAATGTGGAGTACTTTCCATATTTCTAAGCATAGCGTTCATCTCTTCCAACTTCATTACTCTGCCACTTCTTATAGAACCGTAGCAAGCCACAGTACCACAAATATGACTCAGCTTTTCCTTCATAAACAGCTCTTCACCTCGAGCTATAATTTCCTCCACGATCTTTGCAATGAGCGCTTTGGCATCTACAACGCCAAAAACGGTGGGAACCTCCCTAACTACCATGGTTAGATTGCCCATTGGCTCAATAACAAGACCAAGCTTTAAAAGCCCTTCTCGGTGTTCATTTAGTAAATCAAACTCATATTCGTTCGCAAGTTCCACAAATTCAGGAATCAGTAGCACTTGCCTCTTTATCCCGTCCTGTTCTGTGACTTTCTTTATGTATTCGCATACTAGGCGCTCATGCGCGGCATGTTGATCTACTATGATAACGTAGTCTTTCGCACGTGATACTATGTATCTTTCGAACAGCTGACAAACGGCGTAGCCCAAAGGATGTTCCTCAATCAGCACCCCGACATCCTTGCTATTGTCACACAGAGGACGTAAAACAGTGTGTTTTGAGGACATATCATCGAACGTCTCCGTACTTGGGTGCATACTCGTATTGAATTTTTCCCCGTGCTCAAAGGCCGTTTCATTTCCATACGACATACGCATATTGTGAACGTCCTCTTTTAGCTTGAAGCGCGCTAGAGGCTCCACACCCTCTTCTTCCACTGCAGAAAATCTCTCGTAGGTTTTCTCGAAATTATCCTTGGCAAAGTGGTCACACCCTGCAGCATGCGCAGCGTCTTGCGAAAATCTTGCGTACACATTGCTAGAAAGAGCCTCGCTTATTGCGTCTACTACTACCTTGTATACCAAGCGCTTGTCCCGGAACCTTACTTCCAGCTTGCTGGGATGCACATTCACATCAACGTATGACGGATTGATATCCAAACTTAGCACAACAACAGGATACCTGTCCTTGGGAATAAATCCGCTATATGCAGATCTTACCGCACTCTGAAGTAATTGACTATGAACAGGCCTGTTATTGACAAAAATGTGCACCATACCCGGCTTCGACTTGTTAAAAGTTGGAAGACTGACATGCCCGTGAACCTTCAAGTAGTCTACGCAGTTGCTAACTTCGAGTGATTGCTCCAAGAATACGTCGCCAAAGGACCTCATCTCGCTCAGCCTCTCAGAAAGACATCCACGGGCCATATACTTGAAAACCTGGCGCTCCACTATGGTCAGCGAAAACGCTATTGAGTAGTTTATTATCGCAAGTTTATTTAGCAAATCTACGATACTCTGCACTTCCGCTTTTTCTGTGCGTAAAAACTTAAGCCTAGTAGGTGTTGCAAAAAACAAATCCCTGACTTCTACGTGCGTGCCGCACGACAAAACACTTGGTGCAAGGTCTTTCGTTTTTTCCCCTCCCTCAAATGTAACTGACCATGCCTTTTCCGCGTCAACATGTTTAGATACCATCTTAACCCTTGCAACAGCAGCGATCGATGTCAGACCTTCTCCCCTAAAGCCCATGGTTGTCACATTTTCAAGATTGCCGTCAGCGAGTTTCGAAGTTGCATGACTTATGAACGCTTTTTCCATTTCATCACATGCAATACCACAACCGTCGTCACTCACTGAAATGAGGTTTCGACCGCCTTTATCTACGCTTACACTAATGTTCTTTGCACCGGCATCTATGGCGTTTTCCACCAGTTCTTTAACAACACTTGCAGGACAATCTATAACCTCACCGGCAGCAATTTTATTTATTGTATGAGCATTCAAAATCACTATAGGCACATCACTACCACAACAATACCGTCTCTAACCCGATACCATAGTATAACTATGACGGAATCACGCAACACCATGCTTATTTGTTTTGAAAAGTGGCAATATCACACATCACAATAGCTTCGATGATAGAGTGCAGAAGTGTACTGTTCTCATAGGTACGCCCAACCATGCAGTCATAATAGGTTACGGTGTATGGTGTTTAAAATAGTTTTTCTTTTATACCATACAGTACATGGGTCAACGATTAAGTTTTAGTTTTACAGTCTTCGTCAATTATCACACTTCCAATCCCCTCCTAGAGGGCCTTGTGAGTGTATCATAACCGTTACCAGAGCCTTTGCCCAGCAGAACTACCACCGCGTATACTCGTACGACTCAAAATCATGCATATCATCGACAAAAAGTGTTTGTGATCCAGGAAGGCTACACTGGTAATGGAGGCTATTATGCACAGAGTTTTTGTGTTGACCTCGAGCAATTAAAGGTATAGAGATTACCGACTGTGCGGTGGCTTTTCAGGTGTAGGTGTGTCTGTTGACTACGTGCATGAAGGAATCTCGGTGCTTGGAGTATTTGCGGAGTCCGGCATCGTGGTAAAGCTTGTGATGCTGGTTCTTGTTTCGTTATCTATTGCTTCTTGGGCTGTTATCTTCAAGAAACACTTATCCTTTGCAAAGCATAAACAAGAGTTAAGGGACCTAGAAATTCTGTTTAGCACTCAGGGCATGTCCACGAACCTCCACGAAGTAGTGGAGTGTAGCGATGGCGTTGTATCTTCCATACTGCAACACGGCATACGGAATACCAGGCTCGTGCAAAATAAGAAAGAGGGTTTTCACAGATTTGTGGGAGCTGCATTGAGCAGGGCTGTTGGTAAACTCGAAGAGCACTTGGAGCTGCTGGCAACTGTAGGGTCATCTTCGCCGCTAGTTGGGTTACTCGGTGCAATTTGGAAAACAGTTGAAGGTCTTAGGTCTTTGCAGGCAACTGGCGCATCTGTGGAGATGGCGTCACTTGGGCCCGATATAGCCGAAGCTCTGTATGTGACCGCGTTGGCTCTGGTGGTCGCAATACCCGCAAATGCGTTTTACAGTAAGTTTTCCGCCGATGTGACAAAAATATCTAACCGTCTTGGTAATCTTGTGTGCGAGCTGAGCACATTCATTGCGGACAATGAGTGCAGGTCCTAGTTGTGCGGCGTCTCGTTAGTCCCACCTATGGCGTAGGGATCGTTCACATGTGGGGTCCCGTATCAGGTCTTGCGTTGTGCTTGTATTCTCTTAATATCGTAAAAATATAGCAAACTGTGATGCTTATGGAACATGCAAAGCTAATCCTGTTGTCTTGACCGCTTTGAAAAACAGTACTATGTATTTAGGCGGTTGGTTTTCGAGTGGTAAGTCATAAGCCTTCCGGTCGTATGCTGCGTAGCCTGTGTGAGGGGCTTGTTACCTCGGGGTCCGTGGGGTGTGCGCCTATGTGGGTTGTCGTGTGCGGTCGGTTGCTTTGCATTGCGTGCCGGAAAAGCAGTTGAAAACTCAGCTAATGTGGTTGCCGATGTTTGGAGCGGGTTGGAGCATACGTAGCACGCTGAGAAACAATGTCCATGTTGTTTCGTCTTTGCTTGTGCATGCGGTTATGTGTGTATTCTTGGTTGTGCATACATCGCCAGTACGTTCTTCAGGGACTGGGCTTAATTGTCCCGATGGTTGTCCAAGTGGCCGTGGGGGACCTGCAGATTGCCGCAATGCCGACTTAACGAAGGAGTCCGGCGACGCCCTTTCGGAAGATACCAATGTGCGGCTTGGTCAAGCGTCTGGGCTCATGCCTCCCGGCATCTCGAGCTATAACCCTGCCAGGATGTCGCTGGCCAGATCACATAGCGACTCATTACATGATGGCCTGGAGCAGGCCGATGTTGTTGCTCATGCAGAGCGTACTGAAGGTACGGAGATTGGTGGTCCCCGTCCGAATAGAAGGAAGGCGAGACATTCCGCTCGTGTGGTGGGTACACGAGAAAAAGACACAGGAATTTCTGGAAAGGTGATGAATGCAGTAGTAAGCCATTTCGCCAGCTGTTGGACACTACCGTCTGTAATGTCTCACGCTGAAGACTCTGTAGTAAAGATAAACGTAGCACTTGGCCCTGATGGTACAGTAATAAAGGCTAACGTTGCAGATGAGCTTTTGTACGGCCAGAATCCGTTTTTTCGCGCCGTTGCCGATAGTGCCCTACGCGCCGTTCACAGATGCAGCCCTGTTTCAGATCTAGTGAATACAGACTTCAGCCTGTGGAATGAAATGGTAGTAACATTTGAACCTTACTAGAACTGTTCGGCAGTGCCGATATCCCCTCGAACTCTAGCTTATGTCAATGTGTAGCACTTCCTGCGGTGGAAAACGCGACCTCGCTGTTAGACCCCTAAGTGCCCAATGTGTGCTGCGTTTGGGATGAAATACTAACCCAAGTGGTTATAACTAAACACACAACGAACCGATAGAACTACTCAACTGGCAAAATAACCTTAATTAAGTGCGCCATAACCGTGTGGCCTTTCTGGGACATGCGTGTTTACGGACAAGATTACTCAGCAAAATATCGGTGTAACTTTTGCACCATACTTCCATAGTATGACTCCTATAGTAAAGCGACCCAAAGCAATGTGCCACACAGTCGTCTACTTAGTCGCCAATGTAGCGAGCTTGCAGCCCAGCTTAGGTGTGTGGGATGAGTTGAGAACCATGTGCTAAAAAGCCTTTTCACTATCGTCTAGCTCCTCTACGCATGGGAAGGTCAAGGTAACTACAGTTCCTTGATTAAGTTCGCTACTGAGACTGAAGGTTCCGTTCATGAGCTCGACCAGTCTTTTGCTTAGGGGCAATCCGAGCCCCGTCCCCTCATACCTGCGAGAATGAGCACTATCTGCTTGGCCAAATACAGACATTACCTTATATAGGTCCTGGCGCGCTATACCTATTCCGTTATCGCTTATCTCTATTACAACCTGCCCATCTTTTACTTCCACTGATAGTTTCACAAAGCCGTTCTCAGGAGTAAACTTTACAGAATTTGACATCAGGTTCAGAATAACTTGCTTCATCCTTCTTGCATCGGCTAGAAGCACTATCCTAGAATCTGGCATGTTTTGTTTAAGTTCTACTTTTGCTTCCAGCGCCTTAGGTAGCATCATGCTGCAGCAAGATTCTATAATTTTACCGAGGTCACACCTAACCAGCTCTATTGATAGCTTATTGTCCTCAGCCTTGGTAAAGTCCAGAATGTCGTTTATCAGGCTCAAAAGGTGCACTCCGGCTCCATATATGTCTTGAACATACTCTTTGTACTGTGGGTGACCGAGTGGCCCCAGCGATTCACTCTGAATAATCTCGGAGAACCCTATTATAGAGTTTAGCGGAGTCCTCAGCTCATGGCTAACGTTTGCCAAAAACTGCGATTTACTTATACTCTCTTTTTCTGCAGTTTCCTTTTTCTCTTGAAGCTCAAGATTAGCGCTGTACTGGCTGCTTAGAAGTTTGGCATTTTTTCGGTACACAACCACCGTGAGCGCTACGCACATAACAAATGCTAAGCTCGTAGGAATTATGAACATCATGTTGGTGTTAGAGAAGAATCTAGCCACGTCGCTAAAATCCTTTGTTATCTGTAGAAAAACAACGGGTTCTCCGGTTTGAGCAAGCACTATTGGGAAAACAGAAGTGTATGAACCGTAAGATACCCTTTTGAAAGTAACATCACCACCACGCAAAACTTCAAGTTTTTCTGACGTCAGCGGTACAACGCCTCGAACGTCATCGTCGTTATGACTCGCCGCAGTAAACATAACTGCTCCATCCGAGTTGTACAGCGTCAACTCGACGCCGTGAAGCTTGTGTAGCGCCTGCATAAATTCAGCACGAAGTTTTATTGCCAAGTTAATGTGGTATGGGTTAGAACCTACGTGCGTAGGAACTTTCTGTAAAACTGCAAGATATTTCTGAAGTATGGAATGTGAAAAAATATCATTGAGCCCAGAATTCATTTCTCTGGCCACTTTCTCAATAGCGCGGTTCGTAACATACGCATGGGTGAACCAAACAGAACACGCGAAAAGACCTGCTAATGCAACACGCAATAGGCTTAAAAGCGACCTACGAAGCATAGCGACACCACGCTCTAGTTGTGCTAGTAAAATAATATCATACTCTCCATGCATCAATCCTAAATGATCTTTTGTTTGCATACGGTACATTTATGTTGACCTTGCTGAAACACTGTAGTTATCCTGACCCTGGCGTTTGGATTGTGGGATAGATGTGGATCGCAGCTTCATGATTCCCTTTTACACACCGTTTGACATTAGTTTCGTTCGGGGTGAGGGCGTGTACTTGTATGATGGTAGCGGCAAACGCTATCTGGATTTCAGCTCCGGAAGGGGAGCTAATGCCTTAGGGCATTGCCATCCAGTCATGGTAGAAGCATTGGGCAACCAAGCTTCAAAGCTGTGGCATGTGTCAAATACATACAAGATAAGTGAAGCAGAGCTTCTGGCAGAGGAGCTTGTGCGTATAAGTTTCGCCGACATGGCGTTCTTTGTAAACTCAGGCGCTGAAGCGGTAGAGTGTGGCCTAAAGGTTATACGATCATACCAAAATGGCATAGGACACCCAGAGAGGTACAAGGTCATTACATTGCGACGAGCGTTTCATGGCAGAACCTACGCAACGTGCTCGGCCAATGAACCCAAGGGATTCTTGCCAATGCTGTACCCGTATGTAGACTGGTTCGTAAGTGTTAGTCCTGATATAGACTCAATACGCCTTGAAGTGGAAAAAGGCAACATTGGCGGCATACTGTTAGAACCTATACAGGGTGAAGGCGGAATTCACGTATTGGAAAGTAATCTACTTAGGGAGTTGAGAGCACTCTGCGACCAGCATGACATATTACTGTTCTTTGATTGTGTGCAGTGCGGCTCTGGAAGAACTGGCAAATTCTTTGCCTATGAGCACTCCGGCGTAACGCCTGATGTATGCGCTCTGGCCAAGGGGCTGGGGGGAGGGTTTCCCATAGGCGGCTGTATTATTACTGAGAGGGCTGGCAGATTTGTTACTCCGAGGATGCATGGCTCCACTTGCGGAGGTAATCCTTTGGCGGTATCTGTAGCTCACGCCATTGTTCGTGAAGTTCTAAAACCCCAATTCATGGAAGATGTTGCTATAAATGGAAGCTACCTAATGAAAAGGTTTTATGAGCTATCAGAAAAATATAAATTGATCAAGGAAGTTCGGGGAATGGGCCTTCTTATAGGTCTAGAAATAGACAGCACAGTTCCAGTTTGTGATATGGCAGCAAGTATGATATCACACGGATTGTTATCCGCTCCCGCTTCTGGAAATGTGTTAAGAATGGTACCGCCACTGATTGTTACCCGTTCAGAAATTGATGAATTTCTGCAAACGTTTGAGCGGTTCTTGGAAGTCTACACCCCACATGTGGAGGACCGCACATAAGGCATTTTTTGCCGCACTTGGCTCCAGATGTTTTTGAATTGCCATTGTGCCGGCATTGACAGATTATAGTCTTGCTTCTGATAACGTAATAAGCTTCATCCAGCTCACTCACGTTCTTACGCCTTCTGCATCATGTTGTTACGGTGTCAAGCGTGCGGCCTATCCAAGTTTAAGAATGCTTTCACACTCTGTAGTACTTTGTGATTCCGAATGTAGCCATGATATGTGTAACCAACGTGATTTCGAACATTGTACATTGCATGCTTCATATGGCATATTATAACACCGTGCCTTAAGATAACGGGCACATGCGTGCAATGACTCCCAGGTGTACACTTGTGAGTACCCCACAAGGGTGTTGTGTTGATTTCAGCCATTGAAGCCAATATCATGCCTTCCCCATTTGACTTTACATGCGTTACATAATATCATGGAAGCAAAGCTTTGATCACTTGGTAAAAAATAATGACACAGCCATCATCGTTGGCGCAGAGGTTGATTAGCCCTCTCAAAGATAAGGTTGAAGAGAAAGATGAGGGACGGAAGTCTCCCGTTGTCGACCCTGCGTTCCTAGAAAGGATAAAGCGCAAGGCGCCACAGGTCAGCGGTAAGGACGTCTTCTTGATAGCTTCCTTCGCGGACATCATTTTGGAGCTTTCCGCTGCGCTGTTTACCTTGTCAGTGATTCACTTCCAGTTGTCTAAGGGCACCGTGCATAAGGTAACCCTTGGGTACTATGCGGCCTTGGCGTGTTTGGTCTCCATACTCATGGTGGACTCCATGGTGTCGCTCGGGGAAGCGAATGATGATTGGAAACAGGGCAGAATAAGCCGGAAAGAGCTCTTGCTTAAGAAGACTGAGTACATTGCCACAATTGCTGCGAGCGTCATGTGGATATCCCTGTGTGTTGCTTCTGTTATAATGGAAAGTGGCTACAGCTGGGATGCACTCGTGATGTTCTCGCTGTGTGTGTCTGTAATAGCTCCCCTGACCGGGATGTTCTCTGCTTTCGTAAGGGCGTACGAGGCAGTGGTATCGAGTCGTGAGCAGGAGAAAAGGCAGGCGCTTGCAAATACGGCAACTGCTGAGTCATCCGACGCTGAAGGCTCAAATCGCTGTACTGATGCTGCTAGGTTATCTGGAACTACAGGGTCTCGGGACGAAGCTGTGGAAGAAGACAAGGAGCATGCTTCAAGCAAGCCTGTTGTGGCTGGAAGTGAGAAATCTTCGAGCCTACGCAAGAAGGTAGCGCTGTTCCTAAGATCTTCTATGTTCATCTTTATCGCCGTATTTGAAGCAGCGCACTGTCTGTGTCACGTGTATGAGGCATATTTGCTCGTGGGCAATACTCACCAACTGTTCTTCATCACACAAGAGGCACTATTGTATACTCAAGCCGCTTTGGCCGTTGTGTTCCTTATAGCATTTATTGCTGAGCATGTGATAAAAGAGGGGCAAGATGCACAGAAAGAAGACTCGCTCGACGCTATTTCATGCAAGAGTGCGTGCGCAGAATCCGATAGTAATCTCGGACCGGCAGGATCTACAGCACATTGCGGTGGCGGTGCTGCTATTCGGGCAGTAAGTGCACAGGTCGAGCGCGAAGCGTGCCCGGCAGAGTCTGTTGTTGACCAAGCGCCTGTAGTTCGCAGTGCCGTGACTCACGTTTTGGCCTCTGCAGGGGTTTGTACTGAAGCTCAACGCGTTGCCTAAATGAAGTTGTAACTAAGAGCAGGTTTTCGTGCGACAGTAAGAAGTGCTGTGACGTTTTTGTGTGTAAAAGAACGGTTAGGCGTAGGTAGCGTGTGTGCTTTGTAGTCGAGACCATAAATGAGGGTTCGTTTTGTTGCAGCCCCGCTTTTGTCCGTCTTCAGGTATCGAAGTACATAAAGACGCTGGTCCTGTAGAAAGGCAAAAACCTAATTTTTCCCAACGGGAAAGTCTTCGTGTGTCGTATGACAAAGTTCAAGCGGTGGTGGGCATTTTGGCGCGGTCGCCGCGCCTGTGATGCCCTACCCCGCGAGAGATCACCCTAGCCGTTTTACGGCGTGGTGCATGCCCCATTGGCCAAGTGTGCCGGTGCTTCGCGCTGCTTTTCCCGCGACCTAGACAGTACCACACAGGAGGTAAGGGGCTCTCTTTTTGGTCCTGCAGAGCCGAGCGTGTACCACTCGTTTCTGCAGGAATCCCCTACTGACTAAGGCTAGTTTACTACTTCCCTTTTCCCAAGGTGCCCTGCTGAAGTTATAACCCCTTCTCTCTCCATTCTCTCTACAAGATTGGCAGCTCTGTTATAGCCAATTCTAAGCTGTCTCTGCACATAGCTCACAGAAGCTTTCTTGTCCCTCAACACTATTGCCACCGCCTTTTCGTATAGTGCATCATCCTTACAGTCAAAATCCTCAGAATCCACCAATTCGTCGCCACTGTCGAGGATTCTAACTATATCTTCCACATACCTTGGCCTACCCTGTACTCTAAGGTGATTCACAACATCCTGAACTTCACTATCGCTGACATATGCACCGTGTATACGCCTAATTTTACCGCCCGCAACCATATAGAGCATATCACCCATACCAAGTAGCTGTTCAGCGCCCTGCTCTCCCAAAATAGTCCTGCTGTCCACTTTGGATGTTACCGAAAAGCTGATTCTGGTGGGGAAATTTGCCTTTATGACTCCCGTAATAACGTCAACTGATGGCCGCTGAGTTGCCATGATTATGTGTATACCCGCAGCACGAGCCATCTGGGATAATCTCTGAATTGACGACTCGATCTCCTTGCCCGACACAATCATCAAATCAGCCATTTCGTCAACCACCACTACTATGTACGGAAGAGGAACATTGCTTATGCGTTGATTCTCAAATAGCGCTTCGCCTGTTTCCCGGTTATATCCGGTAGGTACAATTCTTTCAAAAGACTCTCCCCTGCTACATGCATCAGCAATCTTCTCGTTATAGCCAGTGATATTTCTTACGCCAACTGCAGACATAAGCCTATAGCGCTCCTCCATCTCGGCTACAACCCACTTCAACACAGCAACAGCCTTTTTAGCTTCAGTAACTACCGGAGTTAGTAAATGCGGTATGTTATCGTATACTGAAAGCTCGAGCACTTTGGGATCAATCATTATCATCCTGCACTGCTCAGGGGTTAACCTGTACAGCAGCGATAGAATCATCGTGTTTATGCCAACAGATTTCCCAGAACCTGTAGTGCCCGCAATTAATAAATGTGGCATCCTGGTAAGATCTCCTACAACAGGCTCCCCGTCTATTCCCTTCCCCAATATAATAGGTAACTTTAGTTCTGGGTCTGCATACTCTTTGCTTTCCACTAGATCACGCAGTACGACAATTTCCCGGCTACGGTTGGGAAGCTCTATACCCAACACATTCCTTCCCGGTATCACAGATATTCTTGTCGATATAGCACTCATTGACCTTGCTATATCCTCAGCCAATCCTATAATTCTGGAGGATTTAGTTCCCGCCGATGGCTCAAATTCGTACAGTGTTACAACGGGCCCATATCGTACATCTATTATCTTGCCATACACCCCGAAATCCTTTAGCACAGCGTAAAGCTCCTCTGATTCATCCTTGTATAATGATGAATCCAAAAACTTAGGTGGTATGTTTTTGCGCTTCTCCAAAAGATCCACCGTTGGTAGATCGAAGTTTTCTGCAACAAAGTCGTCCTCGGAGTCCTCACATATATCCGATTGGTGAGTTACAGATGTTAGATCGGGGGGAGAATGTACATCGCTGTGCGGCGCGAAGCTCCCAGAGCAACCAGTAGTGAGGCCGCCAACCTCGTCGATATCATAGCGCTCCTCAATCCATTCTTCAGAATCTGATGCATGGTACTCGCCTTCCACATCGTCATCATCTTCGTCGTGCATGCCCGCCCCCACAGCATCATCCGTGCGTGGTACTCCGTAAGCATCGTCCTCGTCGTCACCCATGCCACATTCAGCTTCGCTGTCCCTACAACTCCATGAGCGCTCATCGCTGTGGATTTGGCGGTTCTGTGTCTCCTTAACCTGCACTTGACCACACTCCGCATCGTTTTGCCGCCTTTCCTCGTATCTTTTGTATAGAGTGTTAGGAAATATGACTCGGACAGCACCCAATGGGTCTTTACTCTCAGAAACTACGCTTGAGCATTTTCTGCTGCTGTGCAATGCATCATCACAGGCTGAGGCACCAGGAACCCCTATAGAAGGATTATGGCCTTCCATGAGGTTATACCTTAATGGATGAGAGTTGGAGCGCTCGGCTTCCTCGCTGCAAGGTGGAACTACGGGAATGCTATTTTTACGGATGCGGGAGGCGCTAGTACGCATCCTTAGCTCTGACAGCAGTTTTGTCAAAGACTTAGACAAGAAAATAATCGCACTCCATCCGATGGTAACTAGGAAACACACTATAGCCACGCTGAGCAATGCGGCGTATGATAAACCAGCCAGCTTATGACCTACTATGCCACCATAGTGAAATCTACTAGCTATTTTCCACGAAGCCTTTGATAACATCCCACTAACACAAGCAGTAAGCACGATCATACAAGGAACATATGCCTTACGGCACGCATTGGGTAAATTCCTGTACCCGAACAGTAAATATACTCCAGGAATAAATCCCGCAAACCCAAACACCTGCACAAGTATATCAGCAACATATGCCCCTACCGTGCCCATTAAGTTAGTCGTGTAAACTCCTTCCCCATGCGATCCCGAAGAGTTCAGTGAATGGTCATGGACATCATACGTGAGCACCGAAGCTACGAGAAAAACAACAAAGCACTTTAAGACAATCGAACGGAACATTCTACCAATGCACTTCATCCGCGTGCACCATTAATTCATTATCCAAAATAGTAACGCAATGCATACCTGAAGAAGCTTATAATGATCAGTAGTATGAGTGGCGACAAGTCCAGCCCCGCAATACCAGGAACGTACCTTCTTATAAAAGTTACAGCTGGACCGGTGATTCTTGATAATGCCGAAAACACCCTATACACAAGCTCATTATCCCTATTTACTATCCTCATAGAGATCAGCCACCCAAGAACAACCCACGCTATAAGCGCAAAATTATACGCACTGAGTAACATTTCGATAAGATAGGCTATTGGATGCATAATTATGACCTAACACCGGCATACGGCTGTATGCGCAATTATACAGAAATAAAAGTCAATTAAAAACGGTAAAATCGTCCTGTAGTCTTTTGTAAAACGTACACAGGAGTTTATACATAGAAATTTTCGACTTGAAGAACTTTTTATTGTTGTATATAGTGTGCCCGGGATGGGTTCCGTTCTCTAGTGTTGTTTATTTTTGTCCTGTTATTGGTAGCTTCGGCGTTTTTCTCTGCTGCCGAAACCGCATTCACGTCTGTTAGTCCTTCTTCGATACATAGGTTGGTGGTAGGAGGGGATAGACGCGCTAGGATTCTCGACGCACTTCGCTGTCGGAAAGAGCTAGTGATAAGCACGCTTCTTATTGGTAATACCGTAGCGAATGTTGCTGCCTCTTCTGTGGCCACGGCCACGATGCTGGACCTTTTGGGTCCTGGTGGGTTGGTTGTCTCCACTGCATCTATTACCTGTGTAGTCCTCTTATTCTCAGAAGTTCTTCCAAAAACATACGCCTTACAAAATCCTGAAAAGATCTCTCTCTGCACAGCACGGATGGTAAGTTACTGTTCCTTCGTCCTTTCTCCGCTGTCCATAACGTTCAGATTCGCGGTAGACTGTATCCTACGCATTCTCGGAATACAGGGTGAGCAGGAGCTGGTTTCAGCTGCTGACGCAATGCGAAACCTTATATCCATGCATAACGGAAAGGGCACGATGTCGCAACAGGATCTAGACATGCTTAGCAGCGTTCTGGATCTCGCACAGACTGAGATATCTCAGGTCATGACGCACAGGAAAAATTTGTTTGCGCTAGACATAGACGAGGAAGTGGACGTATTGCTAAAACAAATATTCCAAAGTACTCATAGCAGAATCCCAATCTGGCAGAAGCGCGAAGAGTCTATAATAGGCGTACTTCATGTGCGCGATGTGACTGACCTCGTACGTGAAAAGAGTGGCAACGTCACAAAGAACGACATCTACAGCATAATGAACAAGCCTTGGTTTATTCCCGATACAACGCCTCTAAGTGTACAGCTGCACAACTTCCGCAAAAAACGTAGACATCTCGCTCTAGTCGTTGACGAATACGGCACTTTACAGGGCGCAGTAACACTTGAAGACATACTTGAGGAAATTGTGGGAGACATTTCCGACGAGCACGATATAGTTCCAGAAAGTCTAATAACAGCAGTCAATGAAAATGAGTACCACATCGCCGGCGAGGCGCCTATTAGAGACGTAAACAGAGAACTGCGCTGGGGGTTACCAGAAGACGCTTCAACTGTGGCTGGCCTTATCCTTCACAACATAGAGCGAATACCCGAGGAGGGCGAAGTATTTAGTCTTCATGGGTTCACATTTAAGATTTTGGAAAAGAGCGGAAACACAATATCTCTTCTTAGTGTACGCCCAGCTGATACCGATGAAGGTGCGCCTCAGCAGTAACTTTCTGGTATCAGTGGTGGTCAGCGTATTTATTCACGCACAGCACACAAAGTGAGGATGATCGTCTCCCTATAATCTAATTTGGTTAGTAAAGATACTTGTCCTAATACCTGACACATGTACGCAAATAACAACTCATATGCGCAACATTGCTCGATGCACCACACAATTGATACGCAATTCTGTATCACTGAACTTCATACCACGTACCCTGCCTATACTGACTGCGGCGCTATGAACTGTAAGAATAACATCTACGTACCGCCGCATACGCCCGCTATGTTACTTCTTGCGGTGCACATTCCTATCCCAAAGCGGGTATACCCCTCCCAGAACCCACTACATGCAAACAGACCTCTGTATTCTCTCACATAACTTTTTTCCATTATGCTGAAATACACATTCGCACACGTTAGATTCATAATACTGTGCAAAGGACAGGAGGGCTGAAATTGCCGTACGGGTGCTATATCGTAAGCCCCTATGACGCCACATGATTCAGTAATCTCTTAACCCCTAGATGAAACTCGATTCATCTAGCACAGGGATCAACTACCTAACATACGTTTTAAGCGTTATATAACCCATTGCAACCACCAGACACGCAAGCTTTACCCAACTCTTGGGTAGTTCCACACGTCGGTGCCGTACAGCAGGTTCTATGATAAGGAACCTGGCTCTCTACAACAGATATCAATAAATCTTTTTATTGTATCTTCTGGATCATTAGACCCTGTGACCGCAGATATTACCGCGGTACCTTCCGCTCTGCAAGCAGTAACCTCATATACATTTGAGAGCGTGATACCACCTATTGCAACCACCGGACACTCACTTATTTTGACCCATTTTCGGAGTAATTCTACGCCTTGAGCGAAAAAGCGCATGTCCTTTGACGTGGTTTGGTATATGGGCCCGAAGCCAATGTACGACGGTCCGTAAAAGTTTGCACGTGCAAGCTCGTGATAGCAATGGGTGCTGATACCAAGGCGTATGCCAGACCTTAATAAAAGATCGAAATCGGCATGCCCCATGTCCTCTTGCCCAAGATGAACACCATAAGCACCGTATTTTATTGCCAAGTCCCAGTAATCATTAACTATGAGTCTAGTACCATGCTTCTCCGCAATAAGAGAGCAAGCTTCCACCATACGCTCAACTTCAGCTAAAGGTCTGCCTTTAGCCCTTAGCTGTACAGTACGTACTCCACAGCCCGCAACAAGTTCGAACCAGTCTTCATCAGGCACAATTACGTAAAACCCTATATTGTCCATACCCTTGAACCCCGGCTTGACAACGCAGTTATCCCCCTTGGATGTGATACGTGGCATGTTATTAGCAGCATAACAGGCAAAATCGCGTCCACATACGCCGTTCAAAATGCTAGTTGCACGCTCCCGAGCAAGCACTATAGAGTCCAAATTAATATCCCTTTCCTCCATACATCGTGTCGCCTGTCTGACAGTAGTTTTCACATGATCATATGACTGCAAAAACGTATATTTGTCGGTGACCGCCGCGCATCTGTATAGAAATTGCAGTTCCTCAATACCGTCGAAATAGTAGTCTGCACAAACGCCATCCTTGCACACTACATTTAAAACATAGACATCTCTACCCAATCTAGCATGAAGATCACACACAGCTTCGTGTGCTGTTGCTTCACATAATTTGATCTCTCTTCCATCAACTACATGCATGGTTATTCGCGCAACCTACCAAAAATGAAAAACGTTTCATTAAATACCAAACACATACCCCTGTTATATGGTACTAGTCCCAGCTTTACCTACAAGCAAACTATCTTTTTGCTAAAATTACATCAGCTCCACAAATTTCTGAAAGTTTCTATCCACTATTCGTTCAATATGCGCAACGGCCCCGGATAAAACGGTGCCAAAAGTTGCTTTACCGGTGACTTTACGGAGCAGATTATTCAATGTCCTGCCTATAGGCAAGGTTTACACTGTAGACTCAAAAATACCTTAGCCATTACACCGCAAGCAATGCAACAAACTTGCTATCATCTATTGAATGGATAAAATGCGCTGCTGACCTGTGTTAGCCACTTGCATGATCTCTAGTACGACACCGTATCTGGAATGCTTATATACGCACAAACACAACTCACACTAGCAGAATACATCGCCACCGATTTTATTATTTCTTCTGTTAAAAAACTGGATTATTGTCGCAGCTATTTCTTCTATAGACTTTTGCGTAACATCTATGAGTGGCCATTGGTTTTCGGCGCAAATTTTTTTCACTTCGCTTATCTCCTTCTCCACCTGTTCATAACTAACATAGTCACAATTGCTCTGGTTCTTCATGGATATTAGTCTATTCTTGCGTATCTGTATGAGTCGGTCTATGTCAATTGTCAGCCCGACTACGAGCTTATCAGCAAGCACACTGGGGTCAATAGGAAGGGCTATAGAATGCACGAACGGAATATTGACCACCTTATATCCCCGATACGCCAAATATATGCTCGTGGGAGACTTTGAAGTTCTTGAAACCCCAACTATCACTATGTCTGCCTTACTTACGTCCCACAAACTCTGACCATCGTCATGAGCTATTGTGTAATTTATTGCCTCGATTCTATTGAAATACTCGTCGCTAAGCCGGTGCGGATTAGCGTTAGGATCCTTATCAACGCTGAGATAGCACGAAATTTCCCTAATTATATGTGCCAGTATAGGTATACACCTCACATTATGAGCCTCAGCTCTCTTCTTAAGGTATTCCCTCAGGTTATCATCCAGCACGGTGTACATGATAAGATTATTCCTTTTGCAATCTATGCTGGATATAATTCTGTCAACGTGCCGCTTACTTCCAACCAAGGACCATACGAACTCATTTACCTCAAGAGATTTGAAGTGCTCAACCGAAGCCCTAGCGACGGAAACTACAGTCTCACATGTTGAATCGGACACAAGATGGAGATCCAGAGAGGCTTTGCGACTCATACAGCCCTCTTCTTACGAAAACAGTACACACTGCAAGACACAACAAATGTCCAGCCCAACACAGAAGTACACCGCAACTTGCAAAATAGTGCTTAACAAAAACGTCCCAGCGCACTTAACCATCATAGGCAACGCTTCTAGACCTGCAGTCACCGCACACTATATTACCCTTAGAAACCGCGCGTAAATCCTCTGACCCTACCATACAAGAACATTTAATACACCTTATGTCCTTACTCGGATGCACATTATGGTCTACAGCTACACGTTCATCAAAGACAAAACACTCCCCCTCCCACATATTGTCCACACCTTGCATGGAACTTAAATAGTTGAGTACCCCACCTTTAAGATGATAAACATTCTCGAAGCCCAAGCTCTTCATAAACGCAGTAGACTTCTCACACCTAATGCCGCCCGTGCAGTACATAGCAACACCAACGCTCCTGTCTTTGTCCTTAGCCCAGGCCTTAGCCCACTCGGGAAACTCTCTGAAAGACGTAGTACAGGGATTGATCGACCTCTTAAATCTCCCGAACCTTATTTCGTAGTCGTTCCTAGTGTCTATAACATGCATTCCAGGGCGTGAAATCAGATCATCCCATACCTGCGGCTCCACATACTCTCCCCTAAAGGAGCAGTCCAACTCTTCTACGCCAAGTCTGACTACTTCACTCTTAAGACGAACCTTCATCTTAGGAAAAGGAGGCCTATCTGAGTAGCTTTCGTGATACTTCATGCCAACGAGTCGCTCATCCAGATCTAGAAACGCAAAAAACTCATCTATACCAGACCTGTTACCAGCTATAGTAGCGTTAATACCCTGCTCCGCCAGTATTATGGTCCCCTTTATATCGCGCTCCTTGCAAAACTCAAGCACGACAGGCCGCATATCGTAGTAATTATGCAAGTGGACAAAGCGGTAAAAAGACGCAACCACGAAGCCCATACCACACATCGAATTTCTTGAACACGGCTATATGCTATTCCAGAAGACGCGAATTGTCAATTTCTCGCCTCACGCCACTATCTCAAAATTGTTCTGTACAACAGCGTGCAATCCGCAACAAACGCTTTCTATTAACGGCCATCTAAGCAATATTACCTCTTTCCGTACTGCACTGTCATTGCACATACTGACAAACAGCAACGCATGACCCCACAAGATGCTTAATACCAGACACTATCTCGTAGCGAGCTACGACTTCACCCTTTGTAACACACAGTACTTACTACAGAAAAGCTCAAGATACGGCAGGAACCACGCCCCCCTTAAATCTACACATGAAGCTACTCACATCGCATGGATTTCTTGATTCCTGTTGGACGATTTTTGGTGCCAAAACAGTGTTCCCTCCGCATTTTATGTGCAGCCTGGCACTATCTACTATCTCTGCTGCTTGCTTTCCTGTAAATTCATAGCTATCAGCCTCCAGAACTCTGATCCTAGTATTTCCAAGAAAGAAAAATACTCTCGGGTACAAAGCGCGAATCTTACGACATATAACTTCCGCGGTATCGTTAAAATCAATACGGAACTCTGTAGGCTTCTTCGCGTACGTGACCTGGGCCTCATCCTGTTTTATGGGAACTATGCTTTTTATATTACCAAGCACTTCCATAAGCATATCACTCCCCATTAAGGATAGTCTTCGGCTAAGCTCTATTATATTCTCTTTCTCATTGATTTCCGTACGCCGCTGAAGGTAAATATCGCCAGCATCCATTGATTCAACAATTTGCATTATAGACACGCCTGTGACTTGGTCCCCAGACAAGATAGCATGCTGCATCGGTGCAGCTCCCCTCCATCTAGGTAAAAGAGACGGATGTATATTCACACACCCATATGGCGCCGCGGCGATAGTCCACGACGGCAACATGAGGCCGTAGGACGCAACTATAATGGCATCCGGCGCATAATGAGCCATTACTTCTTCTTCACCAGGCGCACTAAGCTTAGCAGGTGTCCTAACCTCAATGCCGCAAGATTCAGCATAAACGTGCACGGGCGTCTTCGTGAGTTCGTAACCGCGCCCAGCAGGCTTCGGCATTTTTGTGTAAACAGCGATAACATCGTGATCCGCGGAGTCAATAAGCGCTGCCAAAGCAGGGACAGAAAACTCGGAAGACCCCATGAACACTAATCTCAAGGCAACCCCACCTAAATTACCCTACCGGCTCTCACCCCGGAAAACACGCACCCGCAAGTAAAGGCAATGCTTGCCGCTTACGTGGGGCTGGCAGGACTTGAACCTGCGACCTTCTCGTTATGAGCGAGCTGCTCTGACCAACTGAGCTACAGCCCCATAATAGCCCATTGTATGTCACAGGATAACAATTTACAACACGTATTTCCCAACAATCATCAGCAGCACACATATGTCAAAAGCACAGCTCTACGCGAGCCTAAATCGGGTGCTGAGCGCAACGAACCACCACTCTGCCCAAAAAAAGACAAACCCGCAAATACAACCTGTTCTCTTAACAATTCCGGCAACACATCTGAAAGGAAACAACACCGGCTCTAGCTTTAACAAGCTAGAGATACGCACAAAACCACTCAACAAGGCTTCCGCTAAAAGAAAGCCCCGCCATCACCCTTAAAATCCCAATCCATAATTAGACTCCCGGATCTTATGAAACCCTCAAAATCACAACACCAAAAAACAAGCAAAATCATTTCGTCCCGCAACTAGAAATATATATCACGCAAAGCAAAACGCAAACACCATATCCCAAGAAACCATCACTGCTTTTTTTCGAAAAGTGCGCAGAGTTAGTTAAACAGCGTACAGTCGCTCTCACCGGTGCTGGGCACCTGGTTCACGAATGCCTCATCTTTACTCAAAGGCACAACCGCAGACGACAGCGCCCTCGATATGACCTCATCAACACTTGATACAAGCACAAGCTCCATACACTGCTGCACACTCTCAGGCAGCTCAGAAACATCTTTCTTGTTCTTACTCGGGATAATTACCGTAGTTATGCCTCCACGCAGAGCGGCAAGCATCTTTTCCTTCAGGCCACCTATAGGTAAAACCCGCCCTCTGAGAGTAACTTCCCCAGTCATAGCAACTGTATTCTTTACAGGAATCCCAGTCATTAGCGATACAATAGATACACACATGGCAATGCCCGCAGATGGCCCATCTTTCGGTATAGCCCCTTCGGGAACGTGTACATGTATGTCACTGCCCTGGAAGTCCCTAGACTTTATACCAAAATCGATGCAGCGAGATCTCACATAGCTGTATGCAGCCTTCACAGATTCCTGCATCACCTCACCCAGCTTACCTGTGTATTTTATCCCCCCTCTACCAGGCATCATGACAGATTCTATGGTAAGAAGATCTCCTCCCGTGTCTGTATAAGCTAGACCAGTAACAACGCCGACCATACTAGTCTTCTCCTTGACGCCAAAGTCGTATTTGCGTATCCCGGCGTACTTTTCAACGTTCTCGGAGGTAACGGATACGCCCTTAATTTCCTTATCTGTAATTATCTCCCTGACTGCCTTGCGCATCAAAGAAGATAATTCTCTCCTCAGGCTCCTAACACCACTTTCCCGCGTGTAATAACGAATTAGATCATAGATTGCCCCAGAGGAAATATCCCATTCTTTATCTTTCAACCCGTGTTCCTTGCGTAACCCAGGGATCATGTGCACCTTGGCTATATTAAGCTTCTCATCCTCTGTGTACCCAGACAGCTGAATTACTTCCATTCTATCAAGCAATGGCTTAGGCAAATTTAGGCTGTTAGCCGTAGCAACAAACATAACATTCGACAGATCGAACTCTACTTCAAGGTAATTGTCGACAAAATGTTTGTTGTGCTCCGGATCAAGGACTTCCAACAGAGCAGCAGTCGGATCCCCCCTGTAATCTGAACCTACCTTATCTATTTCATCAAGAAGAAATAGCGGATTACAAGTCTTAGCACGCTTCATTTGTTTTATTATTTTCCCAGGCATAGCGCCGACGTAAGTACGCCTGTGCCCACGTATCTCCGACTCATCATGGATACCCCCTAGCGATACCCGAACGAACTCACGGCCCGTAGCCTCTGCTATAGATTTCGCAAGTGAAGTCTTACCAACCCCAGGAGGCCCTACAAAGCATAAGATAGACCCTCGGGGCTTCTTAACTCTTTTCAGAACAGCCAAAAATTCAAGAATTCTCTCCTTTACCTTGACCATTCCGTAATGATTACTGTCAAGTATCTTTATGGAGTTATCCATATCTATTTTGCAGTTTTTGAACTTACCCCATGGTAGATCCAACAACCACTGCAAATAGCTAGAAATTATATTAGCCTCAGGAGACATTAAATTCATCTTCCTGTAGCGCTTCAGATCGCTCAAAGCACGTTCCTTTGCCTCTTCCGAAAGCGCAGTAGCATTTATTCTCTTCTCAAATTCACTAGCAGAATCACGGTCACAACACGTGCCGTCACTCTCTTCCAGCTCCCGCTGGATAGCTTTTAGTTGTTCGTTTAGGTAATACACCTTGTGAGTAGCTTCTACCTGCGACCTGACCCTGTCGTCTATTTTTTTCTGAGCATTCAACACCCCTATCTCCAGCTTTATCATGCTGAAGACCATGTCTAGGCGCTTAACAACACAAAACTCCTCTATGACTCTTTGCTTATCCTCGACACTTATAGCAAGATGCGACGCCACAACATCTGAGAGATGTCCGAGTTTCTTGATTTCGTACGCTGACGCAACAACATCAGTCTGCATCTTTTTGCTAAGCTTATTCCATATGTCAAACTCACGGAGCACAGATCTCCGTAGCGCTTCCACCTTATTGTCTATCTCAATATCCTCGTTGTCTTCTACTACAACAACATTAGCGCTCAGAAAGTCCTCACCCTCAACAAAATCAACTACCTTAGCCCTCACATCACCCTTTATGAGAACCTTTAATACACCGTCGGGCAAACGTAATAGCTGCACAACACTGGCAACAGTACCAACCTTATATAAGTCAGCATCACCGGGATTATCTACGGAGCCATCAATCTGCGTAAGCAGCAAAATCTTACAGCCCTCGTGCTCAGTGGTATACTTAAGCGCATTAACCGACCTTTCGCGACCAACCGAAAGAGGCATAACAACATTAGGAAACACTACAGTGTCCCGTAACATCAAGACAGGAAGTAACTCTACTCTATCTTCTTCCATAAATATCCCCTTCTTAGCACTTTTCAAAACAGTTCTTACCCAGTACCAAGCTATTTACCATATCCTCACTAATAACAACCTTGCCCTCATTGGCACAAGCCTCTGGATCAAACATAAAGTCCAGTAGCAACGACTCCATAATCGCTCTCAAGCCCCTAGCTCCAGTATTACGATCAACAGCCTTTCTAGCTATAGCCAACAGTGCATTCCTATCAAACTCAAGCACAAGACCATCCATCTCAAACAGTTTGGTATACTGCTTTACCAAAGAATTTTTAGGCTCAACTAACACTCTGTACAGCGTACTCTCATCCAACTTACCCAAGGACGTAATCACAGGAATCCTGCCTATAAATTCAGGTATAAGTCCGAATTTTACCAGGTCCTCAGGCTCGGTATGGCACAATATGTCCTTCTTGTGGGTCGCAACATTTTGCACGTTTGCCTCAAACCCCATGCAGCTCCCACGATTACGCGCCTCTATAATCTTATCAAGACCATCAAAAGCGCCTCCAAAAATAAACAAGATATTATCGGTGCTTATCTGTATAAACTCCTGATGAGGATGCTTCCTCCCACCCTGAGGCGGCACGGAAGACACTGTCCCCTCTATGACCTTGAGTAGAGCCTGCTGAACACCTTCACCCGAAACATCCCGCGTGATTGACGCATTCTCAGACTTCCTAGATATCTTGTCGACCTCGTCTATGTATATTATACCACGTTGCGCAGCTTCTACGTTAAAGTTTGCAGCTTGGAGTAATTTTAGCAGTATGTTTTCTACGTCCTCCCCCACATATCCAGCCTCAGTCAATGTGGTTGCATCAGCCATAGCAAACGGAACTTGCAGCACTCTTGCAAGCGTTCGAGCAAGTAAAGTTTTTCCAGATCCTGTGGGACCTATAAGCAAAACATTAGACTTCGATATCTCAACTTCGCTAATGATCCCAGAGTTCCTCAGTCTCTTGTAGTGATTGTAAACCGCAACCGACAAAACCTTTTTAGAGTGTTCCTGTCCGATAACATACTCATCAAGAACTTCTTTGATCTCCCTAGGCTTAAGGTCGAACCTACCCTGCTTCGCAGGGAGACCCTCCTCCTGCAATATGCCCCCGCATAGCTCCACACACTCATTGCATATGTACACCTCAGGCCCAGCTATTAGCTTCTTTACTTCACTATGCAGCTTACCGCAGAATGAGCAACTGTAAGCACCCCCTTTCGTCTCAGACATCTATATTCCTACTACTTCTGCTCTTCCCGCTTCTCTATCACCTTATCTATTATGCCAAAATCACGCGCTTTTTCCGCGACCATAAAATTATCCCTCTCCATACTGCTCTCTATTTCTTCCAGAGACCTACCCGTATGCGTAACGAAAATTTCGTTAAGTCTCTTCTTAATCTCCAATATCTCACGAGCATGTATTTCAACGTCGGTAGCTTGGCCGCGGAACCCGCCCGACGGCTGATGTATCATTACCCTGGAGTTTGGAAGCGCATAACGCAAACCCGGAGCACCTGCACAAAGCAATAGCGAACCCATAGAAGCAGCCTGACCAAGACACAGAGTAGAAACCTTAGGCTTTATGTACTGCATGGTATCATATATAGACAAACCAGCCGTAACAACACCCCCAGGCGAATTTATGTACATTGATATATCCTTCTCAGGATTCTCCGCCTCCAAAAACACAAGCTGCGCCACTATAAGACTAGCCATATTGTCTTCTATAGGGCCAGTAACAAATACTATCCTCTCCTTTAGAAGCCTAGAGTATATGTCGTACGCCCGCTCTCCCCGGCTAGTCTGCTCAACAACCATCGGCACCAAGTTCATAACCTACCTCAAACCCATATACAAAACCAGAGACAAAGCTCCTAGTACCTACGATATCATATGCTTTCGAAAAGTGATTTGAGCTCTTCAGCAGACATACTCTGCTTTTCCTTCTTGGCTCTAGTGATTATATAACCGACCACCTTATCTTCAAGGACTTTTCCTCTAACATGGTCTCTAAAGTCTCTACTGGCTTTAAAAAGCTTTATCACGGCATCAAGGCTCCTGCCATAACTGTAATAATTTGCCCTGAGGAATGCAAAAATATCGCTGTTCTCGACCGTAATGCCCGCGTCTCCTGAAATCTTCATGAGAACCAAACCAAGCTTGACACGACGTTCCGCCTCTGTCTTTATTCCATCAGCATCACCCGAACCACCCTCAGCCTCACTGAGCTCACGGCTCATTCTTCCAATTTCCTGCGATACCACAAATTCCGGCACTGAAACATCGCAAGTATTGTCAATGTGATCAAGTAGCTCTTTCTGCATAACAACACGACTCATGTTCGCGAAGCGTTCATTCAGGCTATTAGTGGCAGACTCCACCATTTCGTCCACAGTCTGAAAACCGCATTTTTTCGCGAGCTCGTCCCTGCCACTAATTTCGTTTCTAACCTTGAGACCATCTACCGTCACATGCATGTCCACTTCCTTGCCAGCAAAATGCTTTGCCCCGTAGTCTGCAGGAAATTTGAGTTTAAACTCCTTGGACTCGCCAACCTTCATCCCGGTAATTTGCTCTTCAAACTGCTCTAGCAGCTGACGCTCGCCCATCACAAAAGTAAATCCTTTGGTGCTACCACCCCTCAGAGCTTTACCATTAAACAAGCTACTATAGCTCATGGTAACATGGTCACCCTTAGTGATACCGTGGTCACTCCCCTCAACCGGAGCATAGCTAGGGTAATTGGCTCTCAGGTCTTCAAGAAAAGCGTCAATATCCTCGGACGAAGCTTTTACCTCTATCTCCCTGAGAGTTATACTGTCTAAATCAACCTCCGGAACTTCTGGCATTAATTCAAACTGAAGTTCGTATACTAGATCCTCGTCCTTCTCACTATTGGTGCACGCCTTAGGATATGAGGAGATCTTCACATTCGACGTGACTATGTTGTCGAAATTGTTTTCCTTAAGGAACGCGGACGAGACATCATCAACAACCTGCGAAACAACATCACTGGCAACGCTCTCCCCGTAAGTGCGACGAAGAAATTCCGGAGACACCTTCCCCTTCCTGAACCCGTCTATCTTGGCGCTCGCAGCAATCTCCCGCAGCTTCTCCTCTACCTTACCTTCCACGTACCCATTCTTAACGGCAAACTCATAACCACGTTTAAGCCCATCGTTAAGGATTTCCTTAACGCAATAGAACTGCTGCATAAAAACACTCCTCTACACACAGGGCAATTAGGAGTGCGGATAGAGGGACTTGAACCCCCACGAGCTCACGCCCACTAGGACCTAAACCTAGCACGTCTACCAATTCCGCCATATCCGCACAGACTCCCTAGACGCAACACAGAACCACAGAAAACACCACTACCGCCCGCCAATTATAGACCGAAGCTCATGGAGAACCTGGTTGAGTAACAGTTCCGCAAAGGGCCACTATCGCCCGCAAGCACACTAAGCCAAAGTACAAAGGTTCCGACGTGATTCGAACACGCGACAAACTGATTAAGAGTCAGCTGCTCTACCAACTGAGCTACGGAACCGCCACCGAACACGTACTACCGCTAACACCCATAGCACTGCGCCGCTTCAACCGTTGTTGATACTACCATACCAACCAGATGTCAATAGCAAGATAACAGGTATGCCAAGCTTGACTGATAGGCGTATTTGCTTATAATGCAGACCGTTTTATCTTGGTCACCGTTTGGTGCGCAAGTGATGCACAGTCGCCACACCGTGGGGTTGCAGTTTTTTAAAGAGAGTAGATGTTATGAGATTGTCTTGTGTTTTGCTGCTGCTTGTTATGTCGTTTGCGCTGCAAGGTTGCGGTATATTCTCGAAGGAAGAACGCAGGATCAAGAGCCCCTGTGTAAGGCTTGATGGACAAAATGAGTGTGAAAGGCACCCAGTAAACAAGTGGTGGATGGGCTAGCCCTGGCAGTACTTGGGAATAGGAAACAGACGTGACTAGCCGCGAGAGTCGTGTTATTAAAGTCACCTGGTAGGTTCGTTGGGGTTTTGCTTGCTGGTTTGTGAGGTCATTGCTACGTGGTTCTACTGTGGCAGAGCGCCTTTCGCCCCTGGAACTGTGGGCAGTGCTGCTGCACTGTTATTCTTCCCTTTGGCTATTTCCAATGCTTTGTTTGGTTTTATCTTACTTTGTGCGTTGTTTCTAGTGGGTATCCTAAGTGTTGATGGATATTTAAAACATCGTCCGGGAGTAAGTGACCCAAAGGAAGTTGTAGTGGATGAGATATGCGGGCAGCTCTTTGTTTTTGTTATCATAGCAGCGTGTGTCAAAACAGGCGTCGTAGCAATTAGTCAAAACTGCGGCCCATATGACTCACTGCGGTTACTCCTTTCGGGGTTCATTTCTTTCAGGGTTTTCGATATAGCAAAACCCTGGCCCATATGCGTTATTGACAAAAGTGTGAAGGGTGCGTTAGGAGTAATGTTAGATGACATAGCTGCAGCTCTGCCTGCTGCTGTGGTCACTCTCGCGGTCGAATCCACGAGATGGTGCCTCTACTGATTGTCAAGACTAAGGGTTGTAACACAATGCACCTTTCCTCTCTAGCTATGGAGAACCTGCGGGAGTATATGCTCTACGCTGTAGACCTGTCTGATTGGTATACGAAGAGGATAGGTAATTTGGTACTCACCATAAACGGGAGACCTGACTCACTATTTAACTTTGTCTTTTGCCAGGACGGAGACCATGAAGAGTCTATCCTCGCTGCAAAAGAGGCACTTGCGTACCTGAATGCAGAGGGTCTAGAAACCACATGGGTTATAGATTCCCACATGAAAGTGTGGCAGGATGTTGTTCTTCACCTCGGGCTCTCTAACCCCACAAAAGCAAAAAAGATGTACAAAAAGATACATGTCTCACAGGATACACCAAAAAATCACCCTGGGCTTGTATTGGAGGTTGTAGATACAAACTCAGCACTTGTAGAACTGGATGAGCTTGCTGCGAAAATTTTCTATTGCAACACCAATGATCTAATAATACTGTTGAGGGGGATTACAAGAAGGGAGCAGTCACGGCTTAGGTTTTTCATTGCCAAGTTGTACAATACCGTAGTTGGACTGTGTGGTATGTATGTCCACGGTAATGTTGTTGGCCTATATAGTGATGGTATCCTGCCCGAGTACAGAAACATGGGTATCGCGAGCGAAATGGTCTTGAGGAGGTTGCAGATGGCCTCCGAGCAGTTTGGATGCACGTGCGCTGTTGCTCAGTGCGTGACTCAGTCCGTTAGCTTGTACAAAAGATTGGGCTTTAGAGCTACGGGTGACTTGTTTCTTTATCCCTCCTTTTCCGGATAGGAGGTGTACTCGGAGGAGTGAGTACTAAGTGAGAGTGTGTAAGAAGTGAGTGCATGTTTACGTATGTTGTCCCTTATGTTCTTGTTTTTGTATTGGCGGTTTTTGCCGTTTTCTCATTCTATGCTAGTCTTAGTATAAACGATCTAAAGCACAACAACAACCTTTTGACTAGCCTGATACTATCCCTGGGAGATGGGTTTTACCTTTGGGATGAGAAAAAGAGGGTTGAGCGATTTTCACCCAATCTGCACATGTTGTTAAATAGCATATTTTGCTCATTTAACGAACTTGCCAACTTTTTTGAAGAGTCTGACATTCTGAGGAAGAACTTCGACGAAGCACGAAAAATAAATAAATCTTTCACAATGGATCTCAAAGGACGGGACTCCGAGCTTTACTGTTTTTGCCACGGACAAAGTATCGTTGACGATCATGACAAGATAGTAGGCGTTCTGCTATGGATACAAAACGTTACCGGAGGCAGGTCACTGATATCAAACTTGAAGCAGGAAAATGCCCGACTGAAAAAAGAGCTCAGTGATTACGGCGATATTATAAACATGTTACCCTTCCCAGTTTGGAAACGCAATCAACGTACAGACGTGGAGGTGCATAACCCCTTCTACGGAAAGTTGATAAAAGACGGCCAGAATGGGGATTTACTTGCTCAGCATCGCAGAGCATCCATTCAAGATGAGAGCATAGCTCCACTGAAAGAGAAGATCTTCATGATCGTAGACA
This sequence comes from Candidatus Anaplasma sp. TIGMIC, assembly GCF_028204095.1. GTDB lineage: Bacteria > Pseudomonadota > Alphaproteobacteria > Rickettsiales > Anaplasmataceae > Anaplasma. The sequence continues at coordinate 8,786 of NZ_JAQLOH010000002.1, read as the reverse complement.
ACGAAAGGCGTCTGTATTCGCTGACAGAAATAAAGGCAGATGAGGGGCACTTTATTGGCTATGGGCAAGATATAACCCAGAGCTGGCAATTGGCAGAAGAGATAAAAGGCTATTCCCTCATGCAAAAAAATCTGCTCAGTAGCCTGCCTTGTGCCGCAGCAATGTACGGTAGCGATGGGCGTCTACTATTCTTCAATGGACATTTCAGCAAATTCTGGCAGCTGGGAAAATCGTGGGAAAATAACGGAGCCACGTACTCCGATGTTATACGCAAGATCTTTGACAGCAAAAAGTTCATAGATGACAGCGCCTATGAACTTTTAAAGAAACAACAATACGAGCTCTTCGGTAAATTATCTGAACCCTACCACGACACCCTTACACTAAAAAACGGCGCTCTAGACATATCAGTGGTGCCAAATCACAGACAGGAGCTGCTGTTTCTTTACAATCACAGCAATATGAAAGCTGCTAAAAACAACCAAGCACCCGACAAAAAATAGATTGGGGCTTTCCGCATTTGTCTGTGCGCACGGAACTATTTCTCTTCCCTCTCAGAATACCATCCCATCTGAATAGCCTCTAGCACGCTTTCGTTGCAGCCGTCATCGTCCGCATCAAAACCCGGTAAAGACATCACCATCTCACGAAGCTCAGTAAACCGTAACGCAAAAATATCCTGCTCTGGAAAGAACTCTTCCAAGAGAGCAACTATTTCCTCGGTATCATCCCACTTCACAGCCGCTCACCTCTTATCAGTAATAGCCCCGTTAGCTCTACGGCAAAATACAAGTTTTGTCCAGACAACATACATGATGCACTGAATTTTTCTCAATTCACATGTGATGTGTAGACTGCTGTAAGAGTGGTGTTTTATCATGCTATGGTGGTGCTCGTATTCCAGATCGTACAAGGAATCACCGTATTGTTTTTAAATGAGAACCGTATGTACCGTACACCAACATATAGCAATCCCACACATACACAGAATGTCTGAATGCTTGCGCTACCCTCACAAAATTGATTGACACACATACTTAAAATGATCATACTTCCGCACCGAGACGCGGGTTTTTGCGCGCGCCATTTTGGTAGCTGCTGTGCAGTACCATGTGGTGTTCTTTTTCTGTTTTTGTGTAGGTAGTATGGTATCGGTTGTAAATAGAAAATACAGGGCCAGTCGTAGACTGGGGGTGAACTTGTGGGGTAGGTCTAAGGACCCGTTTAACACTAGAAACTACCCTCCTGGCCAGCATGGCGCTATGGGATATAAAAAGCTTTCCAGCTTCGGTAGGCAGTTTGTAGCTCACCAGAAATTCAAGTGTTATTATGCAGTTTCCAGTCGCCAGCTGAGAAATATGTTTCTAAAGGCCTACAAGAAGAAGGGTGATACTGGGGATAATCTCGTTGGAGCGTTGGAATTGCGGCTTGCCGCAGTTGTTTACAGCGCCGGGTTTGTTCCTACTATGTTTTCTGCGCGACAGCTTGTTTCACACAAACATGTTACCGTCAACGGGAGAGTTGTAAATATACCTAGTTACTCTGTAAAACCCGGGGATTTGGTCGAAGTTAGAAAAAGAGCTTCACAGCTTCCTATGGTGTTGGCGGCTATTCAATCAACAGAAAGACGTGTGCCTGACCACTTGGAAGTAAACACTGAGGCGTTGTCTGCGAAGTGTCTCAATGTGCCCAAGTATTCAGACGTGCCTTATCCGGCTAACATGGAAGTCAACTTAGTCGTGGAATTCTACTCCGGCTAGTGGTAGTGCAGTCCATGTGGCGGAATGGTAGACGCAGCGGACTTAAAATCCGCTGACCTCGCGGTCGTGGGAGTTCAAGTCTCCCCATGGGCACCATGTCTGTTACTCGTTCTTGGCACTCTGGGCGTTTTACCTATTGTATACGGGTTTTGAGTTGCGAGCCCCGTGAAAGAGGACATGCTGGTTTTTGCCATCTGATTACGCATGCTGCGGGTTTGCAGTGTACCGTTCCCAATCAGCTAATATCATGGACGTATGTGGCTTCGCGTTTCTCTTCAGTTTTGCGGATACGTTATTTCGTACATTGAGAGTACTGCAGATGTCCGGGTACGTCTGTGGCTCATTTGGATTTTCAGATTTCGTCCACACAAAACTGTGGCTCTGTGAAGTAAGTGCCCTCCAAAAAACAAATTTCCAATATTTAGTGAAGAAAGTTTAGAAGACATTGTACGGAAGCGCATTGGCTTTCAAAATAATTGAATACGGCGAATAAATTGCTGTAAAATTGCGCTGTGTTTGCGCCTTCCTTGAGTGGGAAGTTAGGTGGGAAAGTAAGGTGAAGTACGTAAACCTTTTTTTGGTTGCGATCGCTGTTGTCGCCCTGGTTGTGGTTGTTCGGCCAGTGCTTTGTTCGTGCTGCTTTGCGGTAGTCATAGCATATCTTTTAAATCCTGTTGTTAATAGGATGGAAGCTGTTGGGCTTCCCCGCATGGTATCGTCGTTCGCAATAGTCTTCTCCTGTACGTGTGTTCTTGGAGCACTTGTAGTGTTCTTGACTCCTATACTCTACTCTCAGGCCCTTGGCATAGTAAAGTTGCTAGTTGATAGGGCTCCGTTCATTGACTTAAAGGATTTAAAAGGGCTTCTTAGTGCCAGTGGATTACCATCCTATAGGGATATAATAAACGACACAGGAGATCCCCTGAGTTTCGTAACAAAAAGTCTAGTCCACGGCGATAATGCAGAATTGCTGAAGCTCCTGAACAGCGCTTCTGGGTATTTTGGTAAGGCAGTAGTTGGGGTGGCACATTCAAGCATAGGCGTTGGAGCGTCTATTATAAAGATGCTACTTACGCTGTTGTTGTCTTTCTACATACTGGGGAGCTGGAATTCCTTGCTGGGCAGGATTAACGATCTGGTGCCTCCTCGGCACAGGGTTAGCTTTTTACACTGCGCACGTAGAGTTGATGAGGTAATTGCGGCTTATTTGCGGGGGCAGACATTGGTATGTTTGCTGCTGTCGTGTTACTATTGTGTGTGTTTTGTTGTTATGGGTCTTGACTACTCGCTGATTCTTGGCTTTGTCTCCGGGCTGATGACGTTCGTACCATATGTGGGGCCAATTCTGTGTTGCGTGCTTGGAGTGGGCATTTCCATGTCGCAGGGGTTAGGGCTGGCTAAGGCTGCAACTGTCGTGCTAATGTTTATTGTCGGTCAAACTGTCGAGTCAAACGTTATAACACCGTTGATCGTGGGAAAGAAACTATCCTTGAACCAAGTCTGGATAGTGCTGGGCATGGTAGTTTTCAGTTCCCACGCAGGGATAGCGGGAGCATTACTAGCGGTGCCGGTGACCGCAATATTGAGCGTGTTTACGCAGTTCGTTGTGGAGAAATACACAACAAGCCGCTTTTACCTGGGTAGATAGTTCTATGTTTAAACAATTGAAACTATTCGACGTGCAAGAGGTACACTCTTACCAATGCTCAGATTATGTGGTTCTTGATAGCAACCGCAATACCTATAATCTGCTTATGAACTGCGATTTCTGGGGATGCTTTGTGCTATATGGTGTCACGGGCTCTGGTAAAACACACTTGGCTCACATGTGGCAAAAGCTTAGGAAAGCCCATTTTCTGACTTATGACACCGTAGAGTCCACTATGGTAGCGATAAAGGGGAGTAACGCAGTAGTTGTCGAAAATATAGAGCACATTGCGGATGAAGCCTGGTTACTTCACTGCTATAATTGCGCAAAGGAAAATGGTAAACCTCTCTTGATGACGGCTTCCGTATCACCACGACAATTGAATTTTAAGCTAAAAGATTTGGAATCGCGTATACTCTCAACCATGTCTGCAGAGCTTGCCAACCCTAATGAAGAGCTTCTACGTATAATGCTCGTTAAGTTATTTACGGACAGGCAAATGCATACTGATGCCAAAACAATAAACTATATTCTCAACAACGTGGAACGTTCATTTAAGAAGCTCAGTGATATAGTAAATCTAATAGATGACGAGCTGGCATTCACATCTGGAGGAGTAACAATTCCGTTCGTAAAATCCATAATCCGGAGGGCTGATTTTGTACAAAGGGAAGGTGCTTAGCATCGCAGGTTCTGACTCGAGTGGCGGCGCAGGCGTGCAAGCGGACATCAAGACGATCACTATGTTGGGATGTTATGCAGCTGCTTGTATAACTTCGGTAACCGCACAAAATACCCAAGGCGTATTTGGAACATGGGATCTTGCAGCTGAGGTTTTGGAAAAGCAGATCGTCTGCGTATTAGAGGACATCGAAATAGATGCAATAAAAATTGGCATGTTGCCTGCACAATTAATAGGGGTTGTTTCAAACTGTATACCACACGGGATCCCGGTAATCTTAGACCCTGTTATGGTTTCTACATCTGGCTATGAGTTAACAGATTCAGTGAGTTTTGCATCTTGTATCCCTAGCATTGCAGAAAAGGTAATGCTGATCACGCCAAACTTCGATGAAGCCAAGGTACTCTCTGGGCTAGATTGTATACATACCGAAAACGATATGGTAGACGCTGCATTGAGTATATCCTCCAGGTTCGGCATCAAAAGCGTTTTGGTTAAGGGCAAAATACTCCAAAAGGAAGACTACATAAAAAGCGTATTGTTGACTGAAAACGGGGTATTCTGGTTTCAAAACTTAAGATTTCCCGAAGTTTTACACGGTACTGGATGTACGCTTACGGCTGCCATAGCGAGTTTTGTTGCACAAAATGTTTGTATAGAAAAAAGCGTGGGACTTGCCTTTGATTATGTGGCTAGCACAATTAAAAACGTTCCAAGAGTCGGCTGCGGATTCAACCCCGTATTTCACAATCATAGCATTGCATGCTGTGAAACCGTGTAGGGTCACGGACGGTATCAGGAAGCCCAAAGTTCTTTTGCAACACGATTTATAACACGTCCTTTAAATTTAAACGCCATGTCTTGCAGGACATCATGGAAATTCGATGTATAGCGTCATAAGTTGATATCACTATATTGTCATTCACATGATCAAACTGTACAACACAGCCAATACGGTACATCGTGAAGCTATCGGAACCACCCTGTGTGCATTCACACAAAAATGGTACAACAGCTATGACCAGCAGCTATTTGCTTCATTAACAATATCTTACAGCATCGCCAACAACGCCTACACGGTTGCTGCAACAGTTCCAAATCATCCAAGAATTAGTATCTCTGTTACGAAACTGCATACACTTGACGCGGCTCTCAGTATCAGCCCTGTAGCACAGTGACCAGGCTAATGATACACACCCAAGAGTCGGGTATTCAAAACATGGCTTCTGTGACACGCATTATCTCACGTTAGGAAAAATGTTGATAAAAAGTAAATAAATACCGAGCCACATAGCGAAAAAGATGCCGGAAAACCTATATAAGTTGCTTGTCGCGCTTACACCAAAGCACAATTTGCGGCATCTTATCTAGAAAGAAAAGTCGCATGCATGTGACCTGCTATAAGCCAAGATCTGTAAGCCGGTGGTTAACACATGTGCAGTATAGCCTGGTGGTCCACAGACATTCGGACAGAAATCTACGTCATTGCACACAATCACACTTCTGAGGACTAAAAAATACTATACTACTTGGGGTACCCAAGAGTGCGACAGCAAATTTCGGAAAACATACGTCCCCTTATCTATTGGAGCAGCATTTATCATCTAGTACTGCACACAGTTCCAGGATCCTGTTTTATTGATTAACGAAGCTTTTTTCCCAGCCCTAGGAGTATATCACCTTGTAATATAATGTAAGGATAAATGGTTAATCAGAGAATTTTCAGTTTATTTATTAGGAAGCAGTTCAGGATACTTGAAATAATAAACACGCAACGCACAAACGCCATTCACGATATTTCTCTTTCGTAGAACTCAGACCCAATCAAAGTATTTCACCACTATGGGACATATATCGTCGGCGCATAAGCATACAATATCCATCCGACACACAAATGCTGCGACGATCTCTGCCATCACAGGGCCGACGCGCTACTATCATAATGCATAAATGAAATTTTCTGGAAATACCCTCCATCGGACCACTGGCTCTCTTCCAACCACTCTTCTGTACGGTATACCTGAGAAAAACAACAGCTACCTAAATCAATGATATCGTGACAACGGTCCAAGTCCGCTGCTTCGGACCCTCACAGCACCAGTCCAACTATTTCAATGCAGTAACCACCAGTCATAGACGCATCAGCACCTAGCTTACTGGTATCAAACGGCCTACGAATTAAACGTATCTGGCAAATTACGTAACCTTTCAAAATACGCCACAATTGTGGCAGCCAGAATCTTTTCAAATTATCCTACTACCTTGATGACCCAAGCTGTCCTACTTTCACGCTTGCTGAACCTACAAAATTATCACGAACTTGGTCAGCAGTACCATAACCCACGGTAACCCCCAACTCCGACAGATCATGGCCTACCTTCTTGACGCAAAGCATATCTGCCTCACACAATGATAGAGTTGCCGGTAACCCTTTATGCTCTCGGTTTACTCCAAGATTTCGATCAACTACATTCTCCACACCCGGAGATGTTGTTTTTTGTCGTTCCCTAGCAGATTCACGCGTATTGTCCACAACGGCATCGTACGCATTTACATCAATGTCTGTTTCCCTATTTACACCTGTATCAACGCCACTATATACCTGTAGAGAATCCTTGGTGTCGCTTACAAACCTCTTGGCCACATCCCAAATACCACTGAAGGTCTCACTCAGATAACGCTGTCCTACAGCGAACTGTGCCCGACTCGTGTTACAACCCGCATTTACAAACAGGGGCACCGATCTCAGCACTGCTACACTTACGGATCTCAAACCACCAATACAGCATGACGCAGATGATAAAATCCGTTCAACACTTCTTAAAATAAAGCCCATGACCGCATAATGAGCCACAAAGGAGTAACCTCCCACAATAGTGCCTCTGCTTTTTGCCACAGATACATGCTTATACTTTTCTTCAAGTGCAGACGCACCCCTATCTACAAGCTTAGCCGCGCCATTAAATAGTGCATGAGGCACCATCATGACAACATTACTCATACCCGTAATAAGGTTGATTGGCATAGCAACGAGAATTGTGGGAATCCACATCGTGCTTCCGGTAACTTCGTTCTTGATTCTCCGTGTTTCTGGAGAAACCTCTGCATTATAAACGGCTCTCATGAGCCTTCGATCCTTGCCAATAGGTGTCGGCACTACCGTAACACCATCACAAGCAATAACCAGGCGCTTGTTTTTGAATTTTTTTTCGTTAAGCCCTAAGGCCTTGAAAACCTCTTTAGTATTACTCGTGTTTATAGCGTAAAGCTGCTTGTTATCGTAAGTCACGGCACGCTCAAGCCCAGCATCCGCAATAGGCTCTATGGGAAAACCCATACCATTAGAGAAGAGTTGCCCCCTTTCAACTCTCATCTGTCGTCCTTTCTTGAAGCACTCGCTTGGCAAAAACTCGCAGGGCTGGCGGTGGTCAACCACCTGGCTCATGACCATAGGTACCCTAACAGTCTTGACTACACCAAATCCCTCGGGATCAAAAAGCGCTATATTTTTTACGTGGTTGCTCAGGTATCCAAAGCCTGTAGTAAGCTTCTTTCCCCATTTCATGATACCAGAACCTTGCACTCTTTCTGACAGAGCGCCCATACCCCTGCTCATTGCACCACCTATCCCGACTTTAGCCATAACTATATCTTCTCCTATGCATGTCCTATTTTATAAGCAAGTTTTTAAATTTTTAATAAATTAAGCACATGATATGCCTTAAAACATCCGCGAGACAAGCTTAGAAAATCTTGTTAGCAATGGAAGCGTACCGAAAAGTTTCTCTAGAGGTAGAGCCGAAATCAAGGACTACACAAATACGTGCGTACCCTCTACTTTACACCCAGCATCTGCATCAGAACTACTACAAGTACTGCACCCGCAGTAATAGATGTGAAAATCTTCAAAAAGGTGATTAGAAATGCCCTTAGCACATCGGAACTTACATAATCTTCTAGCACAACCTGGATCCCCAGAAATCCGTGGTATAGTGCAGGCAAGATAAAAAGAACGCTAAACAACCCCTTATACCCCCGAGTCAACTCCAAAAGCCCCTCTTCCAGGTTTGGAGCAAAAAGGGCCATCACGAAAAGAATAGGGAATGGCAACATGATTAGCGCAGTTATACGCTGCAGCCACCAAGATAATACACTCTTGCCATACATAATCAATGATCGCTAATACCAAATGAAAAACAGTCCCAACGCAAGCGAAACCGCCACAGCCAGCGTCACATAACCACTTATTGTTGCAGCTTTTTTACCAAGACCTATCCCACAGTCCCAAAAGAGATGCCTTATTCCATTGCAATAGTGATAGCAAAGAGAACCAAACCACACAAAAAGGCCTGCCTCAACAACATACTCTACGACCCGGTACGCAAGTAGTGCACGCACCACCCCCGGATAAAATGTAAGGAAAACCAACAGCCATGAGAAAAAGGTCAACCCCAAATACAGGAGAACCCCAGCCGCCCTGTGCGATATTGAAAGCAACGCAGTAACAGGTAGCCTGTAGACCCCAAGATGCGGAGACAAAGGCCTAGACCTCGACACTGCGCAGCCCCCGAGTTATTCATAAATAGAAATAAAGACGGCGGCACATTTACCACATACATCACCATAAGATGAAACACATGATAAAAAAGCCTAAAGGAGGTAATCCAGCCGCAGGTTCACCTACAGCTACCTTGTT
>NZ_JAQLOH010000053.1 GCF_028204095.1 Candidatus Anaplasma sp. TIGMIC | reverse complement strand
CTCCTTCGCTTCTCCCTCATCCTGTGTGCTACATGTGTTCGGCTAAGGGGGTTGCAGCAAATCTATTATGCTGAAAAGTCCTCCTATTGGCCGTTACCACAATTAGTACGCCTAACGTGAGTTACGACTCCCTCCGGCGTAAATATGATTGACTCGGTTTCTAAACCTCCTCTTTCGTTGTACCTGACCCCATGCATGAGCATACTGTCGGTAACACCAGTAGCTATGAAGGTTGCTGGCCCTCTTACCATGTCTTGCATCGTATAGTCCCTGTCATAGTCCTCTATGCCAACCTGCGCTGCTCTGCCGCGTAGTTCCGGAGTATTCAAAACTAGACGTCCACATATCTGCCCTCCCACGGATGCTAAGGCAACAGCCGAGAGCACGCCCTCTGGAGCACCTCCTATACCTAAACAGATGTCGTGATCACCCTTTATAAGTGAAATCACTGCGCCTATATCTCCCGCATCAATTAGACGCACCCTGACTCCTAGCTCCCGTAGGCCCTTTATGAGGGTCGCATGCCGTTCCCGGTTAAGCACCACGGCAATAAGGTCTGTGATTTTGCGTTCTTTCGCTTCTGACAAGTTGCGAATATTAGTCTCAAGATCATTCTTCATCGAGATCACGCCATCAGGCAGCCCGGGACCCACCGCTATTTTGTCCATATACACATCTGGCGCCTTTAGCAGGCAATCTCTCTCAGCCACTGCTATGACTGACATTGCACCCTCTTTAAACAGTGCGCAGGTAGTGGTGCCCTCTAAGGGATCCACAGCAATGTCAAGAGCTGGCCCGCCTTTACCAACTTGTTCCCCGCAAAACAACATAGGGGCTTTATCTCTTTCACCCTCGCCGATCACTATTTGGCCGTCTATGCACATAGAGTTCAGGGTAGAACGCATAGAATCCACAGCAGCCCTATCCGCACTCATCTCATCAGCTCGGCCCGCAAACTTATACGCCTCCGCAGCTGCAAGTTCAGTAACACCCAGAAACTCAAAACACAAGTCCTTGGTCAGCATTTGCCCCTCACCACCCTCAAATAGTCGTTAACAAAAACCTAATCGTACCTTATGATATACCAGTTGTACGTTAATCAACAGAAGAATGTGTGGGTCTCGGCGCTAGCATTGTGTATGTTTCTCCTGAGTGGGTGTTTCTCGCAAAAACCCGCTCCTGTTTCGCTCAGGGGTGAGGAGTTCTACGGAGATGAGGAGAACAGCGAAAAGTCAGAGTACAGGCTTATACGTGATCGTGCAGATGGGGCTCCATCTACAAAGTCGATACGCAGCCATGACCAAACACAAATGGAGATGTTAGACGAAACCAGCATTCTTCGCGCAGGTTCAGAAAGTGCAAAGTGCGGTTTTACTCTACCTCTAAGTGGCAAGGTTATATCCGCTAAGAACCCCAATAGTAGCAGCGGTATATTTTGTGGTGACGGAATAGCTATAGTGCGGCGCGAGTCAGCACAGGTCACTGCTTCACATGATGGTAGAGTACTGTACATAGGTAAGGGGCTAAAGGTATACGGAGACTTGGTAATACTTGAACACGATAAGTACACTATCACCATGTATTACAATGTGGGCGGAATCAAAGTAAAGATAGGTGATGAAGTCAAGAAAGGTGATGTGTTGGCAACTACGTCTTCCGCAAGAGCTACTCAGTCTAGCGGCAGTAGCCATTTCTGTTGCTTTTCTATGCGATACAATGGCAAGGCTATTGATGCTGCACATCACATAAGGGAGTGCGATGATACGCAAAAGTGAATTTGCAATGCACTGCCCGTAAATACGTATGTATGGAGAATTAACAAAAGACATAGTCATTGTGTTCGCGGTGTGCGAAATCTAACCGCACGGTTTCGTTGCGTCCGTTATAATCACACGAGAGTGCATTACCACACTCCATATTATCTCAATATTACTGATATTTCGTAAAAATTATTTTCTACCTCACAGCGCGAAAACGTATTAAATCAGTCTATCATCCGCGATTGCATACAATTTTAGGATTGAACAGGTGAGTGCAAAATGCAATTTATTACGGTAATAAAAAATCAATATTTCTGATATACAGTACTACGGTTGTGGTAGTGCGGGTTGTAAGTAGTAAATGTCGGAATACGTTTCTGAAAGACGGGCAATAAATACATTGTGTGCATATTGGGACCAGTTACGTAACGGCAGAAGCTATCCGGCCAAACACGAGATTGATCCTGAGGACATTATCACCATATGGCCGCACTGTTTCATACTGAGCGTAAAATACTCTGATGGTGACAAAAAATACGAGTGTATCTACGTAGGGTCTGAGGCAACCAAACTCTATAGTTCGGATCTTAGGTATTATTCGGAAGCAGAAAATGTAGTGGTTTTTTTTCCACAAGTTGTGGAAAACCTATTTGATTATCTGGAATCCGTAGTGGAAAACCGTAGACCCGTAATAGAAGAAACAGAAAAGACTACCGCGAAAGGGAACGATATAAAAATCCGTCAGTGTCTGTTGCCACTGGGAGAGAATGACACCATAGATCACATTATCGGCGTAGTGGGCGGACGTATATACTGACCCTGTAAGAGGTTCCTCACTGCATTGCGGCCGTGTGAAACTTTCGCATGGACCTGCTTGATTCGCGGAAGCTTTGTTTGTATCGTTTCTTTTTTCAAACGTTGTGCACAGTTCAAGCGATTGACATGCACATGCGTAGTTTTGTAGACTTCCAACATGTTATTAGGTTTGGTCTCCATGTCTCTGTCAGTATTTCTGCGTGACTGTGCAAGAGTGGGTATATCCGCATTAAGTGGCGCATGCGGTGCTATATCGCTAGGAAGATCTGTGGTACGAGAACGCGTACGGTCTTGCTTACATGATATGGGTTTTGTAAGCCGTGAGGAGCTTGAGGTCCTTCGCGAGTGCTTGAGACGTTCTGCAAAATTCACCAGGAAGAGCAAAGATACTACGAGTAGGTGAAGCTGGCAGTATTCGTATCTGCTCCCCGCCAGGGTATTTGTACGTGTACCACTCTGGCAGTCAGTGCTTGCTGTTGCTCAGGCACACGTTGTGCTCGGTTTTTTCTTAAAGCGCCATTGGGAACCGAGTTTCCTCGACTAGGACCCGTCACGATAGCTATCTCAGTCCTGATTTCTTGTTCAAAGCGCTCTGAACATTGCATCATAGAGATCACACGATCTGAGTCGGTCATTTACTTCTCTCGCCAATGTGGAAACTTGCGGAAGTTTAACTGTATATAGAAATTGACAGTGTACATACTTGTGTTTGTTGAGGCTTAGAGAGACTTTGAAATCAGATCCGTAACCAACAGTAACATTCCGCAAAGACTGCTTTTTAGCGGCGCGGTGTCCTTCGCAGCGCATGGCTGCATATATCCTGAACACATTTTGTTGTTCACTACATTGCCGAAAGTACGCTTATAGTGATTGGATGAGTGGAAATCCGTAACATAACACTATGCCCAAGGCACAGGCACAGGCACAGGCACAGGCACAGGCACAGGCACAGGCACAGGCACA
>NZ_JAQLOH010000018.1 GCF_028204095.1 Candidatus Anaplasma sp. TIGMIC | reverse complement strand
AATTTCGGCATCACTCGCCTTAAGAGCCTGAGCGAAAGCGATTCCTATGCAATATTACCGGACAAGCCAATTGAATACTGTGTTGCCATGTCAGTTGCGGCGAGGCTTGCGTAGTTGTTTGTGATGTTCTGAGTTAGTTAATCTTGTCACGACCTGAGGCTTTTGGAAGATAAAAGAGAGATGTCGTAATTTGTGTGATTTTAGAGTGTAGTCGTTGTTTAGAAGAGATGGATCTAGTCCACATGGTAGTTTGTGTTGCAAGGTAGCATTTATATGTGACGTGTAGCGGTGACACAATTGCTTTGTAATTGGCATCGAGAAGAAAGGAGTAATATTACAAAAATTGGATTATGGCGGTGTGAGCTAGGTATCGCATAGTTATCGGTAGCCAGCATTTTTGCTAAGGTGAGCCACTGGCTGCTGTCGTGTGTGCTTTAACGAGGTATGGGTTTGCGATGCCGAGTTTTCCTAGCAGTTCTACCTCTAATGTTTGCATTTTTTGTTCATCATCAGAGGTTTCGTGGTCGTAGCCCAATATGTGCAAGATCCCGTGTATCAACATGTGTGCAAAGTGGGCTGAAATATCAACCTCCATCTCATAGGATTCTGACTTTAGGCGCTCAATAGATAAAAACACCTCCCCTAAACATACACCGTGCGACAACGTGTCGTGGTAGCTGAAGGATAAGACGTTTGTAGGCCTGTCAATGTTTCGATACTTCTTATTTAGCTCCCACAAAAGATTGTCGTTGGCTAAAACAACAGAGAGCACTGGCTTATACTGCGCAATTTTTAGTTCCTCTAACGTAAACCCCACGACGGCTTTTGTGGATATTTTTGGCTTGTGTAATAGAGTGTACCACTCTCTGTTGATAACAGTAACTTCTGTAGCCATGGTTAATTATTAGACAGCTCTATTAAGTGAAGCCACTCCTCCTCGGTGACAGGAGCTACCGAAAGCCTCGGCTGCCTCAATATTACCATGTTGCACAATTCGGGAGAAGATTTGATTTCTTGCAAGCTTATACTGCGCTTCAAGGGGTAAGCAACTTCCACGTCTACGAGACCGTCCGCCACCGTGCCAGTAGTTTTGGTAATTTTTACAACTCCCTTGATCACCTTTTCTTTGCCTGTATGGTAGAAGAATGCAAGGTCACCTACGGATGCCATTCTGAGGTAAGACAATGCTTGAGGGTTTTTCACCCCGTCCCACGGTGTGACGCGAAGCCGCAACATATCGTCCCAAGCAAAATCACCCGGCTCAGTTTTAAGGAGCCAAAACCGCTTCACACTCACTATTTTTTTCTAAGAAATGCAGGAACATCGAAAGACTTGCTGCTCCAATTTATTGTGCCATGCGCACCGGAGCTCCCAGAATATGGATCATAACCCCCAACGTCTTCTCTCGCAGAAGCACTCGCCCTACCAAAAACGCCAGGGTTGGTATAGTCCACAGTCTTTGACCCAGAGCTACCACCATCTGCATCCACATTTTTTGCTGTGCCACCACGCACGCCGGTGTGGACAAAATGAGCACTATCTATTCCTGTAGCAAGGACTGAGACCCTTACAACGCCGCTGCTACTTTCATCAAAAGTAGACCCAAAGATTATATTTGCGTTGTCATCCACCTCTTCCCTAATTCTGTTCGCCGCAGCGTCTACTTCAAACAGGGTCATGTCAGACCCGCCTGTGATATTGATTAATATTCCACGCGCACCCTTCATGGAGATGTTATCTAGTAGCGGGTTAGAAATAGCGGCTTCTGCAGCAGCTACGGCTCTATTTTCTCCCTCAGCCTCGCCCGTACCCATCATAGCTTTACCCATCTCGCTCATCACAACCTTAACATCAGCGAAGTCAAGGTTGATCAGCCCAGGCATGACCATTAAGTCAGTTATGCCACGCACCCCGGTGTGTAGCACGGTGTCTGCAAGCTTAAACGCGTCGGCAAAGGTGGTGCCCTCGGTTGCTATCCGGAACAAGTTTTGATTAGGGATGACAATAAGAGTATCAACATACTTTTGTAGCTCTTCCAAACCCTGCTCCGCGGTTCTCATCCTATGAGCCCCCTCGAAGTGGAACGGCCGAGTTACAACGCCAACGGTCAGAATTTTACTATCCTTTGCGGCCTTAGCAATGACAGGAGCCGCGCCGGTACCTGTTCCACCACCCATCCCGGCGGTGATGAATAACATGTTACTGTCGGCTATCTCACCGATTATTTCTTCTATGGATTCCTCAGCAGCACCACGACCAACCTCAGGCAATGAGCCAGCGCCCAAACCCCTTGTTAGATTCATGCCAAGTTGGATTTTTTTCTCTGCTAAAGAGCAATCTAACGCCTGCGCGTCAGTGTTAGCCACCACAAAGTTGACGCCCTGCAGACAGGACTGTATCATGTTGTTTACAGCATTTCCACCAGCGCCACCAACGCCGAGTACAGTTATTCGCGGTCTTATCACGGACTGATCCGGTAGGTAAACGTGCAGCGACATCAACGTGCAAAAAAGTATGCCAACCTGAAGGGTACTACTTTCAGGTATCAATGTAAATACTTTAAGTTCATCAGGGGTATAGGTGTTTACCAATGGTAACGATTTTTAAGTTTTAGTGAGAAGTTTGCGGCTATTGGTTAATAACCAATTACGAGCCGTGTGTAGAAATGAGATGAAGGTACGTACTTTTGCCATTGTATAGGTGGGCGCACAGCAAGCTTGGGTTGGTCATTAGAGTATTGCCTTTACCGGGTAGGTTGTATAAATGGCAGGTCTTGTAGGTCAGTCTGCTTATTTCCGTTCTGTCTTGACTCTCGTATTTCAAACGTACCCGGAATACTTCTGCATGAGCACATATGTGGAAAATATTATGGATATAAACTCAAGATGAGTGGTAAAAAATGTTTCACCACTCCGGAAGTCAGGCAATCCTGCATTTAAAATGTGCTCTAGCTCAAAGCAATTTTATTGCACCAAAGTGCTTACCCCACGGTAAATAATCATAAATAATTGCTAAAGCAATATACTACACATTCGACCATGTACGAGGCGTGCCGCTATTACTTTGATTCAGAGTTGCGCTTCAGAGCATAGGTTCTTAACGCTGTAGCAGATAGCTTGGCCGAAGGGTAGTGTTCAACTACCCCCAGCTTGAGTACCAGTCCTGGTTTTACTTTGCGATAAAGTGGTTTTTCATTGCAAAGGTTAGTGCAGTAAGATCGAAGAGGTTTTTTAAATCATGTTTTATTAGCGTTCTGGTTTTATTTCAGAATTTCGCTGCGTTATTCCAGGCCTCAACCTTGTGGTACGATGCGCGATTTGTCGCCACGCACGGGGATTTTAGTTGTTTGAGATTCGGAATAAATGCTCTCAACATAGATTTCCATGTTTAAGTAACAGTGCACGTGGGTCATGAAGCAATGCAGTTTACCAAAAACAGAGGACCATCTCCACGAGTACTGCATCCCGTAGCACAGAGGTTTTACAACAGTAGATAGCTGAGCTGCATGTGTATAAACGGCACGTAGGAAGTAATGCAAAGGGTGCAGAACTCTAAGTGTAGGATCTGGCGTCGATAATGCCTGTACTTCTCTATTTTGTTACGGACTTTCCGGCACCTAGTACGTATTAGTCGCGGTTATATATTGGTGTCAACTGGGTGATCTATAAGGAGTGGTATTTTTAGGTTTTTTCCAGTACTATATCGATTAATCCCATGGATAGTGTCCCTAGATATAAGACAAGTTGCAGCACGTTTTACGATCGCGTGTATTATTTTGGTTAGGAATTGTTACTGATGACGGTTGCACAACAAACGTGGATTCTGGGCTAGAATGGATGTTTTTATTATGCTGATCAAAATCTACATGAAGCGTGGCTAAAAGAGAATTTTGTTTTTATGGAGGACGTGGCAATTGTTGTTGCATATTCCAGCATTTCATAAAGAACTGCGCAATATATTATAGGCGCCATAGACCGGATTATAGCCAGAACATTCACGTAAAATGTGTTGGATGGTTCATGAAGTTTCCTATTTTCCATTAGCCCTTAATTAACATTTATTCCTTAAAAGGCTGTTCTGCAACGCGTGGGTTACGGGAGGTGTGAATCTATGTAGCGGCACATGTTATGCAAGCTAATTAAGGTGGTAAATTTATGAAATTGATAGAGAAGGTAATGAGGCAGAAAAGTGTCGCAGAGGTAGTAGTTTTCTTTATGGTTTTGTTTGTACCATTTCAGGCTTTTTCTTATAGCGCTACTTACAACGCACAACAAAAGGACGTCAAATCGAGTAATCGTTTGTATTTTAGTGGGGCGTACAGGAGTAGTTTTCCAAATTTTGGAAGTCTGGAAGTGGAAGAAAGTAGTACCTATGTGCCAAACAAAGGAACAGTCCAAAAAATGAGCATGAAAGGTGGAGTTATTGTTGACATCAATGACCCGCACTCATTCGGCCCGTACAGGGAGGCCCTCTACGAAAATAACTATTATGGGTATGCAGGAAGTATTGGATACTCGATAGGCGCTTTCAGGATAGAACTTGAGGGTGTGCGAAACGAGTTTAAAGTGCGTGGAAGCAGTGGTTCCATACATGAGGATGATCCTTCTTACATAGCGTTGGTTAGGTCTGAATACGTATCAAAAGCAAACTACGTGGTTGTGAAGAATAAAAAGGTTGCAGTATCATCTGTTGTTTTTAACGTTTGTTACGACATAAAAGCCAAAGCCGACCCGATAGTTTCCTACTTATGTTTTGGTGTTAGCGGAAATGCGATAGACATACTTGAAACTAGGAAGATGTCGCATGGTTACTACGGGAAAATGGGTGTTGGGGTAGTTGTTACAGATGATGTAGTTCTGTCTGTTGGCGGTTATTATCACATGATACACAACAATAATTTCCACGGAATAAAAGTTATGGTACCAAGCGCTGCAGCAATGCAACCGCTGCCTAACACTGCCCATGCTAAGATGAGTATTGCATACCTTGGTGGGGAAGTAAGTCTCCGGTACTCGTTCTAAGCCTATATTGCTGTGTTGTGTTTCATACATGGTATAGAAAGACCTTATTGAGGTAGAAATTTCTTAAGAGGTGATTAAGAGGTGATACTAGACTGCGACTATGCTTGAAAGAGATTTACGTTAAGTGCTTGACTTGTGGCACGCACGCGCTACAATTGCCGCCTGGAAGTTTCTTTAGCAGAGAATCTCTTATGAGTTTTGTGAGGTTTGTTGTTACAGCTTTTTGTTCCTTCTTCTGTTTTTTCCCTCTTACTGCGTTTTCGTGTGGGAGTTCATGCCCTGAGAGTGGATTTCAGGAGGTAGGTTTGTATGTTGGGGGCATGTACAAACCTGCTTCTCCCGCGTTCAGTGATCTCACTCTTGGTAATTCTTTTGATGCAGCGGTGAGCGTGTCTCCGTTGAGGAGATTTGCTTCTGATTCCAACAATAGGATTGATGAAAGCGCTAGCGTGGGTGATGACCTCTTTGATAGGCGGGCTGTTTTGGCGGATTCTGGTAGTTACAAGAATAGTCCAATAGGTCATGCTGCAACTATTGGTTATGCCCGTGGTGGCGTAAGGGCGGAGCTAGAGCTGCTGCGTGAGCGGTTCGACGTAGGTCGGGGTTATTTTAGCCCGCAGGAAGGGGATGCGTACAGGTACAGGCTTGCGCGTGTGAGTCCTGAAGCTGATGCTGCTAACAGAGGGTATGTGCTCTTTCTCAGAAACGATGGGATGTATCTTTCGTCTGGTAACGCGACGATGTGTAAGGACTTTGAAGTCGGGCGCCCGATCAAGCCGTATGTTTGTGCAGGCTTTGGTGTTGAGGGTGTAAATACACATGAGTCTTATGCGTACACTTTGGCATATCAGGTGAAGGGAGGTGTGAGCTGGAGGCTTCGTGATAACGTTACCGGGTTCTGTGGCTTCTATTATCGGTCCCTTGGAGGTAGTGGCAATATTTCCGTTGCTGCTAGGCAGGGTACCGTGATCGTGGGCAGTAACGTTGACGATAAACAGCATAAGGTTGTCCCGTTGGATCCGATTCTGCACATGGACATAGCGTACTACGGTATAGAGGTAGGTTTCCGTGTCTCTGTATATGGCTTGACTGCGGGCCGTAGGTAGGTGCCGTTGTCGAAGGTTGTTTGCGTGAGTGGGTTCGTGTAGCTCTTTGTTGTACGTTGGTGTAGGTTCGCATGCCGTTTCCAGATCTTAGGGGGTACTTGAAGCATCTGGAAGCTGCGGGTGAACTGGTGCGCGTGCACGAGGAGGTGTCTTCTGAGTTGGAGATTACCGAAATACATCGTAGACTGCTAGAGTCGGGCGGACCTGCCGCCATCTTTGAGAACGTTGTGAATAGGCATGGGCTGTGCGATATTCCAGTTCTCGTTAACTTGTACGGTACGGTAGCCAGGGTTTCCCAAAGCCTGGGGGTGGAGCCTTCGGGGCTCCGGGACATAGGTCGTCTTTTGGCCTTTTTGCGAACCCCTACGCCGCCTGCCTCGTTTAGGGATTTGCTAGACATGTTTCCGGTGTTGAGAAATGTGTTGTCTGCTAGGGCTGTTACGGTAAGAAATGCAAAGTGTCAGGAGATCGTAATAGAAGAGGGGGATGTAGATTTACGCAAGCTCCCTATTCAGACTTGTTGGCCAGGTGAGCCAGGGCCGCTTATTACGTGGCCAATTGTGGTAACTAGAGGTCCATCCGATAACCGCGAGGACGGTTACAACCTTGGTGTGTATCGGATGCAGGTGGTAGATGAAAAAAGCACGATAATGAGGTGGCTGCGTCACCGTGGTGGCGCTCAGCAGTATTATCGGTGGGTGAAGGAAGGAAGGGGCGACTTTCCGGTGGCGGTGGTTATAGGTACTGATCCTGCTACAACGCTGGCAGCGGTGGCACCGGTACCCGATACGGTGTCAGAGTACCAGTTTGCTGGTATTCTGAGGAAGAGGCCTACAGAGCTCGTTGATTGTGTCACAGTTCCCTTGAAGGTTCCTGCTAATGCAGAAATTGTCTTAGAGGGGTATGTAAGCGAAAGTATCTTTCTAGACGAAGGTCCATATGGTGACCATACGGGCTACTATAATAGTGTAGAGAAATTTCCGAAGTTTACTATAAAAGCCATTACCATGAGGAAATCACCGATCTACATGAGCACGTACACGGGTCGGCCGCCTGATGAATGCTCAGTATTGGGTGAGGTTATGAATGAGTTGGTTATCCCGCTAGTCGTGTCACAATATCCGGAGGTAGTTGACTTTTGGCTCCCGCCTGAGGGATGTTCATATAGAGTGGCGTTAGTGTCGATAAAAAAGGCGTATCCAGGCCATGCAAAGCGGATCATAATGGGGATTTTGTCTTTCCTTCGCCAATTCACATACGTAAAGTTTGTGATCGTAGTCGATGATGACATAAATGTGCGTGATTGGAAGGATGTGATATGGGCGATGGCAACCAGGATGGATCCCTCGCGGGACACAGTGTTTATAGAGAACACTCCTATGGACTACCTAGATTTTGCATCAGCAGAATCCGGGTTGTGTAGCAAGGCAGGTTTTGACGCGACGAACAAAATGCCTCCTGAGACCCGACGTGAGTGGGGAATCCCTATAAAGATGAGTGACGATATTATAAATAAAGTGACGTCTAAATGGTCACAGTATGGGTTCGAAAGCTAGTATGCAGCCCTCATGCACGATGTGACGTGATGGTGCGTTAGTATGGTACTGACGGTTATGCCGTGTATTATGTTGAACAAGAAATTGGGTTCGCGTTGCTCGGGGCATTGAGTGTAACAAAGCACTAGCTGAAGGCTATATCTTAATTTTATGAAATTTCCATCTCTTAAAGACTTTTTTAAGTATAATGCACGATTCTCAAGCAAATATTATGGAAGTAATACGGATATTTCAGTTAAAAGGTGGGATTCAAAGGAGAGGGGAATTTATGGTTAAGCCTTTAGGTGTGGGAGTCGTGGCTTTGTCTATGTTGTGTAGTATGGTGGCGACTACATCGCATGCATCCTATAATGCAGCGGGGGCGGACAGGTTTTACGTAAGCTTAGGGTATGGCCCCACTATCAGCGGAATAAGAAATTTTAAGGTAGGAGTTAATGGAACAACAGAATGGATTTTTCCGTATCATGTGAAAGTGCGTTCTCCAGAATTGCATTCAGAGAATTTTCACTGGAGTGCTGATAGTTATCCACAGTTCCTATTTAAGAAAAACAGTTATGGGTTTAAAGGCAGTGCGGGATACTTGCTGCCACGTCTAAGGATGGAAGTTGAAATATCGCACGAAAAGACGGATATAGTACCGTCAGGGAGGCAAAAGAAACTGCGCGGTGGCGGCATACCATTTGTTTTTGGCAAGAAATACACGGTTTATGCGCTGCGTAACAGCAGTAATCTCTTAAAGATGATAGATGAATATGCTCATGCTGACTTTACAAGGGTAGCGGCATACCTTAGGGCAACACCGGAAAGTAAGGTAATACGAGACGTAAACACGATAGTGCAAAGTTTTCAAGAACTCGCAGATACAGATCCTGCGCTATCTATAATAGCTGACAACCAAGCGCGCCAAGCCATCAGGGCCAGAGCATCATATGAGATAAAGCACGTTGCATCAAATTTGGCAGCAACAAAAAGCAATATATTGGTAAGGGCGATTTCTATGGGATTGGAAGGGGGAGAAGTCCTGGAGCTCAATGCCATAAAAAACACGTCACTTACAACGAATCTGTGTTATGACTTTCCGCAGGTAAAGGGCATAAAGTTTAGACTGTCTCCGTATACATGTGCTGGGATTGGAGGCAGCATGATTGGCATCACAGATGGACATGCGAATGCACAATTGTCGTATAAATTCAAATTCGGTCTAAGTGCGAACATAAGGAATAACTGTACGGCCTATCTTGGTGTAATGTACCAACAGGTGATAGGCAAAGAATACGATGACATACCTTTGAAGCGCTTGGTAGATGACGTTAGTCCATACAATAGATCAAGCGACACAGCAACGGCAACATTTGGCCTTAACTACGTCAGTCTAGAGATAGGTAGCAGAGTTTCGTTCTGAGAGAAATGTATCATGAGATCTCATGATCCGAATATACCAGAGGGTATAAAGAATATGTACCCGTGCGGAAAAGTAGCATAGGAGAAAGCCCATATACATATGGGCTTTCATCGCAGAAATCAGCGTTCTGAGGATTATACGGGCGCCGATGCTGTAGGGCCTGCGGGCCCGGGTACCATGTTCTGTGCAGACTATGGAAGCAGCTTAGAGAAGTCCTACCACGAAAGATCATGGGTGTTTCAAAGAGCGGCTACTGAGCTGATCCGCAGCTTGTTTAGGTGGGTGCGTAATGAACTGGTAGAAAAGATCACAGGACAAAAATTTCAGTGTCGCATTCCCTCTCCTTCGGGCAAGTTATCAAGGTGTTCCGTGCTTCCACTGCCCGAAGCTTTCTGTGGTATGCGCCTGCGTTTGATTTGAGTTCAGAGTATTAAGCCAAGTTCCATGCACATATGGGACGCCTACTTCAGTAGACCTCTTTGAATACTGCCTATGAAAGGGATTGTAGATACGAAAATGGAGGAGTAGGTACCCACAACTATTCCGAAGAAAGCTATAATTCCTAAATCTCTTACAGCCCCCTCACATAGGAGAATAAGCGGCAGCGCCGCTAGAAGAGTGGTACCTGAAGTGAGAAGAGTGCGGGTGAGAGTCGAATTTATGCCCAGGTTTACTATACTAGACACATCTTTTACCTCAGAATTTCTCATTAGCTCCCTGACTCTGTCATAGATCACAACCGAATCATTCACAGAGTACCCTATGATCATAAGAATAGCAGCCATGACTGGCAAACTGAACTCGAGCCCTGTAGCACTTATCATTCCCATAGTAACGATCACGTCATGCATCAAAGCTGCAACGCCTCCGACAGCAAATTGCCACCGGAATCTTACGCAAAGATATAAAAACATACTCACTAGGGCACACCCCACAGCTATGAGGCCTTCACGGACTTGAGCCATACCTACTTGAGCTCCCACATAGTCCAAGCGCTTGTAGTTTATCTCACCAAGGCCGTTTAGAGCACTCTTTACTGCATGCATAGATGCCTGTCCTCCGGCCGCGCCTTCGCCCCGGAAGATAACCATATACTCGCTATTGCTGGTGCCCATACTTTGAACTGAGATGCCCTCCAGACCTATTCCGGACAAAGAGTCCTTTACACGCTCTGCATCAACACCTTTATCTTGAAACTGGAAATTTACAACGATACCCCCAGTGAAGTCTGTACCCAATACCAGGCCCTTAAAGCAGATGAGAGCTATGGAGCCTACTGTCAGTAGTATACTAAGCGCCTGTGCTACCTTACCCCACCTGACAAAATCAAAGCTGCTTCCTTCGGGTATTAGTCTGTGTATCACTGCCAGTCTATTGTTCAGTTTCCCTCGCAGAATAGGGCTTTTAGTATCCCCTTTCAAGTAATATTGATGTTTCTGCGCGACTAACACGTTAGTTATGGTCCTGGAAAACTTGTAATATGTTTCAGCTATCCACAGTGCACCTTGTTGCTGAAAATGTCGGGACGTTCAAGAAACTTCGTTGGCTACATCGGAGAACTGATAGTGATGTTTCTGCTGAAAGTACGCTTCAAGAAAATACTGTTCCATAGATACAGTACACCCGTGGGAGAGGTGGACATAATAGCGCTTCAAGGGCGTTCTATAACATTCATAGAGGTGAAAACTAGCATCGCATGGAGGTCTAATTGTGGTTTCCGTCTCAGCTACAAGCAGCGCAGAGCAGTAGTTTACTCAGCAAAGTATTTCCTTTCTAGGCATCCACAATATACGGACTATCAAATAAGTTTCGAACTCTATAGTGTGACAGCCAGACACGGAATTGTTTCCATAAAAAACGCATGGGATGAGACCTCTTAGTGTAGAGGCACCAGAGGCGCAGTGTGTGCATTTTTGTACTGTTGCCACATTTCTGTACCGAAGGGGCTTAGCGATTTTCCCGTGCTATGCGTGTAGACTCGAAGTACGCGTAACTTTTACCGGCGGGAACGGAAAACCTTTTGAATACTTCAGATAATCCCTGCACTAGATGACTGATCATCTCATCGGTATGGCACGGAGTAGGAGTGATGCGGAGACGTTCAGTACCAAGGGGTACTGTGGGATAGTTGATACACTGAATGTAAATTTTATGGTCACGCAGGAGCGCTTGTGAGACCTCTTTGCACATTGTGGCATCACCGATAATTATCGGAATAATATGAGTATCAGTCATCACAAACTCTATACCAGCCTGCAATAAAGCCCTCTTTACTTTCGACAAAACTTCTCGATGTTTTTCTCTCTCAACACTGCTGTTTTTCAAATGCTCAACGCTGGCACGTGCTGATGCTGCTATCATTGGGGATACAGCTGTTGTGAAGATAAAACCGGGCGCAAAACTGCGTACAACGTCAACAAGGCTTTGAGAGGCTGCTATATACCCGCCCATAACCCCAAAAGCTTTAGACAAGGTCCCCTGTATGACAGAAATCCGGTCGGTAAGGCCTTCCATTTCCGATATACCACCGCCACGAGCACCATACAAACCAACAGCATGAACTTCGTCCAGGTAAGTAACTGCGTTATATTTGCTGGCTAAATCACATATTTCTCTGATTGGAGCAATATCGCCATCCATGGAATATAGTGACTCGAATAATATAATTTTAGGGCAAGTCCCAGCCGCCTTTAGCAGGCTTTCTAGATGGTCGACGTCGTTGTGCCTGAAAATATGTTTTACCCGGTTTCCCGAGCGGATGCCCTCTATCATTGAAGAGTGATTTTTTTCATCCGAGAAAACAACAACGTCGGGTATAGTGGCAAGAATCGTGCTTATACTAGTTTGGTTAGCAACGTAACCGCACACGAACGTTAGAGCAGCCGGCTTGTTGTGGAGGTCTGCGAGTGAACGTTCTAACTCAATCACTTCTTGTGTTGTTCCTGAGATATTTCTTGTACCTCCGGCCCCAACATTAACGTTTAAATCGCGTGCTGCGGACAAAACGCTCTCGTTCTGGCTCATCCCAAGATAGTCGTTGCTGCACCAGAGTGTTACAACGCTTTCAGTCTGGCACTCAACCGCATATGGAAACTTACCTGGGATACGGCGAAACCCAGTGAACTCCCTATACCTACCCTCTTCCTTAATGCCCCTTATCTTTTCAAGGAACACCTTCTCATAGTCTATCATAGGAAACAACTCGGAACTTTGTTATAAGTACGCCGCCATACGCAAAATACAAGGTCAAACCCGGCTGAGCGGACTATAGTACCAGGATACGCGATTTGCCATGGAATTGTAAATTATATTTACCGAAACGCACAAAAATCGAAGTTCTAAGCTAACTATTATACTAAGAACCTCTCAGTGCAGTCTACCAACCCTTAAGATAATTTCAGCTCTCCAGCACGATCTTAGCCCGACGCTTTTTGCCACAGAAAACTGTTATGTATCCGCCATTTTTATCAAAATCCGCAGCATCAACGGTGGCCTTTTCATCTTGCATGGTAACGCCATTAACCTTGCAGCCTCCACCAGCAATTAGTCTTCTGCCCGCACTTATGCTTTCTTCTAACCCTGCCATATGCAACAGTTTTGCGAATGTTACTCCGTCGGTAAGAAGGTCTCTCTGCACCGAAACACGCTGCAGCTCATCATCATCTCCGTGTTCAAAAACACTTTTTGCCTGCAGCTCTGCCTGTTGTGCCGCAATACTACCATGACAAATTCTAGTAGCCTCGGTAGCCAAAATTTTCTTGGCTTCGTTAATGCACTCACCAGGGCGCGAAGTAAGAAGCTCGACCTCACTTATAGGAAGCTCTGTGAATAACCGCAGCAACGTTGCCACCTCCTTATCAGGGACATTGCGAAAGTACTGCCAATAATCGTATGCGCTATACAAATCACTATCCAACCATATGGCCCCATCAGCGGTCTTTCCCATTTTAGCTCCTGCACTGTTCAGGAGCAGTGGCGTTGTTAAGCCGTATAACTGTTTGCAGCCCATTTTTCTCGCAAGGTCAATACCGCTAACGATATTACCCCATTGATCTGAACCCCCGATCTGCAAAATACACCCGTATCTTTTATGCAGTTCCACGAAATCGTAGGATTGCAACAGCACGTAATTAAATTCCAAAAAGCTCAGCTGCTGATCACGACTGAGACGACTTTTGACGCTTTCAAGACCAAGCATGACATTGACGGAAAACTTGCTCCCAACTTCACGAAGAAAGTCTAGGTATCCGTAGCTCTCGAGCCATTCTGAGTTGTCTACCACTTGAATGTCGCCTTGCGACGATAGAAACTTTTTAATCACCCGAAGAATACCGGTCTTGTTTTCTGCGATGTCCTCTGATGTTAACATCGCCCGGGCCTTTTCTTTGCCTGATGGGTCGCCAACTTTAGTGGTTGCACCTCCTAGAAGTACTATGGGTTTGTGTCCGAACCTCTGCAAATATCGAAGCACCATTATCTGAATTAGACTACCGATGTGCAGACTACGGGCTGTGCAATCAAACCCGATATACGCAGTCACCGGACCATTACGCATGATGCTGTCCAGCATTGATGCATCGGTTAGTTGGTGTAAATACCCCCTGATGTTAAGGGTCTGCAAAAATTCAGACTTGAACTCCGCGCTAGAAGCTATATCAGGCATTCCAAAAGTGACCACAAAACCTTAAGAGTGGTCCCGGCGCGATTCGAACGCGCGACACAGTGGTTAAAAGCCACCCGCTCTGCCAACTGAGCTACAGGACCATAAAAAGCGCAGCAGGATGGTAACTCTTTTGCGTAGCAAAGTCAAAAATCTTATGAGCTATCAAGCGCGCATTCGTGCGAGGACAATAATGGCATTTACCACTATTGCAATGCATCTTGAGATTTGGTAAGCTCAGCAGGTTTGTTTGCCTTTGAGACTTGAAGTTATGTTCTTATTTACAAAGGATTTGCTGGACTATGTTGAAAAAAACGAAGTGAAGTTCATAGACTGGCGGTTCACTGACTTGGTAGGCAGGTGGCATCACCTTACTCACAGTACTCATTCCCTGGATCCAGGTATATTCACATCGGGGATTTCTTTTGATAGCTCTTCGGTGCCCGGATGGCAGCCAATAGAGTTGTCTGATATGTTGCTTGTGCCTGATATAAGCACGGCTTTCTTGGATCCGTTTACATCGCAGGCAACGTTAACGATTATCTGCAATGTGGTGTGTCCAGGTGATCGCACTGATTATGAACGCGATCCTAGATATACAGCAAGGAAGGCGCAGCACTATTTGGCGTCTATGTCTTTTGCTGACAAGTGCTACATGGGTCCGGAAATCGAGTTTTTCGTCTTTGATCATGTGCGTTTTGCTGCAGACCCACATAGCTCATATTTCAAACTGTCCTCCATGGAGTGTGACTCTAGCTCATCTAAGAAGTTTGGGGCAAACCATGGGTACGGCGTGCCAGTGCGTAGCGGTTATATGTGTCCCACGCCTATGGATTCCTTGCATGATATGCGGTCTGAGATGCTTTCTATGCTGGATGATGTTGGTGTTAGACCATTGTTGCATCACCACGAGGTTGCATCATCACAATGTGAGATCGGCTTCTACCGTGCCGAGTTGGTAGCATGTGCTGATAGTGTTCAGAAGTGCAAGTATGTATTGCGTAGTGTGGCTGGATCCTATGGCAAGAGCATCACGTTTATGCCAAAGCCGGTAATAGATGAGAATGGTAGCGGCATGCACTGTCACCAGTCTTTATGGAAGGGAGACAGTAATGTTTTCGCTGGTGATGGAGGTTCTTTGCTGTCTGAGGTGTGTCAGTACTACATAGGGGGCATTCTTGCGCACGGAAGAGCGTTAAACGCTTTTGCCAACGCTACAACAAATAGCTACAAGCGCCTTGTGCCTAACTTTGAGGCTCCTACGCGTTTAGCGTTCTCACACTGCAACAGGTCTGCTGCGGTGCGGGTGCCATATACCCACAGCGATAGCGCATCTGCAAGGCGTATAGAGACTCGTTTTCCTGATCCGCTGTCCAACCCATATCTGTGCTTTGCTGCTCAGCTGATGGCGGGATTAGATGGCATCAAGAAGAAGATTAAGCCTACTGAGGTTAAAGGAAAGTCTCTATACACGTTAGATGATGCAGAAGCAGGTAAGCTGCAGTCAGTTTGCTTCTCTCTGGACGAGGCTTTAAATGCTCTCGATAAAGACAGAGACTTTTTGCTCGAAGGTGGCGTGTTCACTAACGACATGATAGACACATATATCATGTTGAAAGAGCGGGAAGTGGATGAGGTGCGTATTCACCCACACCCTGTTGAGTTCCGTAATTACTACTCCATGTAGTTGATGGCTGTAGGTGTTTCGTTTAGGAACTAGTCTTTTATAGGGTTCCATTGCGTGCTCAGTGCCCGGTGTTTAGGGACGTTGGTAGTGCATACTGTGTTCTGACATGCCGGGGCTGCGTGCGCGGTTTACTAGTCTATCTTTCAGTAGTTCTCTTCTTGCCTGGAAGGGCTGGTGTGCAGATTGCTGTACTTGGCTGTGTACCCGGCGTATTATTGCGACGTTGTGAAAAGAAGCAGTGAACTGATGCAAGATACGTTTTCGTGTGCGCTCCATGGCCTTAGGCACCTTGTGGCTCACGATGTGGGTGAGGTGGAGAATCTAATCATACGTGGCAGCAATAGTGATGTTAAGTGCATCACGGACATAGTAAGGCACTTGGTGTTGTCTGGAGGCAAGCGTTTGCGTCCTATTATGCTCTTGGTTTCGTGCGGGCTTTTGGGTTGTGCCCACGAAAAAAGAACTACGATAGCCGCAGCTATAGAATTTATACACGGTGCCACGCTGCTCCATGATGACGTAGTGGACCGAAGCGACTTGCGTAGGGGAAAGCCAACCGCAAACAGTATCTGGGGCAATAAAGCCAGTATCTTGGTCGGGGATTACCTGTTTGCGATGGCATTTCAGTGGGTACTATCTTGCAATAGTACAGATCTCCTTTCGGTGTTTTCTGAAGCTTCTAGCACTATAATAAGGGGGGAAATCCAGCAGCTGGTATATAGCAGTGATGCTGACTTATCTCGTGCCAAGTACGTGGAAATCGTATCCTCCAAGACTGCTGCGCTATTTTCTGCAGCATGTGAGGCCGCGGCAGTACTTGCTGATGCGGATTTTGAACAACGTTCTATGCTCCGCAATATAGGTATGAATTTCGGTATAGTATTTCAGATTCTGGACGACATTATGGATTATACTGCCACGGAGAGTACCACAGGCAAAAGAACGTACAACGATCTGAGCAACGGCAAGGTCACTCTACCATTTATAATTACATACGAGTGCGCCAACGATGTGGAGCGCTCAGAGTTGCGTGATGTTTTGTCCCAGAAGAAGGATCTTGATGCGGATATGGTCTTATCCATAATGGCAAAGTATAACGCTATAGGAAAATCTGTGGAGTACGCAAGTGAGTACGTGCAAATTGCTGAGAAAAAGCTAGGCTACTTTTCCGACTCACCGTATAAAAGCAAGCTTTTAGAACTTCTGCACAGCGCTACTGCCAGGAATTTTTAGTGCCTCAACACAGCATTGTGTTCATGATGTGAGAATCAGCTCTCCTTGTCCAGGCCAGTAGCACGATCGTTGTGCTACACGGCTACTGTGTGGTGAGACAGAAAGCTACAATTTGAAGCTCGTTACAGATGGCATTGCTGCTGCACACCACGAGACAGAGCTCATACGCTCAGTGATTGGGTATACACATGCACTAGCGGATACCACTGGTGTTTTGAAAATACTGCACTACTTCTGGACAACACTACTCTGTCTTATGTGTCCACCCGCGCGTCCTGAAATAGTGCAGCAACTCTATCATTCCGGCTATCTTTGCATGCTATGCCTTGGGCATCTCACACGTGAACTGCACTAGCCCGCAAACATACACTAGTTGCCAAAGCAACCCAACAGCTTTTCATACGAGCTACATAACCGAAACTACATAACCACTTCACACGCCAAGAGAATGAGCATTGCGCGACACCCACGTTCCCGCAGCTTCTACCAACTGTGCCCCTATAGGATCCAGACTTATGCTATCAAGAACAGCCGGGTCGTTATCCTGTTGTTGAGACTCATTAAGGCTGGGAGCAGCAGTTGGCGCGACAGTCTTAGCAGTAGTCACCGATGCAGACTCATGAACTTGAGCATGCAAGGTACTGTGGTCTTCTAACAAAGGCAGAGCTTCTCTTATCACGGACAAATACTCATTAACGCACTTAGTAAAGTTGCCACTTAGGCGGGCAATGTCAAGCTCTGTTTCTCGCAATGCTCTGTGTAGATACTCAAAGAGGGCGTAGAAGATCAACGTGAAGATGACTATACCAGCGTTTACCACGCAAGTCCTCATTATCGGATATCCTGAGGTAGCCATTCCCCTCATAAGGAAAAGAATATTCCAACTCAAAAGTGCCAAAGGTGCCACGCAGCATATGATCGCCATTGATACCTTGATCCACCGTTCGTGAGATTCCTTGTTCTTTCTGCACAGCTCGAGAGCAACTCTGGTGGATTCGTATAGCTCGCTTAAGCTCTGATAGGCACGACAGCTACTCTTGCACAAACCACTCAGGGCTCCCAAAAACCCGTTAACAGACTGTGTATAACGGTCATACTTCCACACTAGGCTGTTATCATCGGCACTGTCAGTGCCCAAATTATGCAGGTTTGCGGTGTATGCTGCAGTAATGCCAAGACGCCTTATGTATCCTGGATCATGTAGTACTGCGCGAGCAACGTCAGAAGCAACAATCTGCGCGCCCAAGCGTTTGTGCCTCCTATCGCAATTATCGAAGACCTCTTGAACACGCTGAGCTAAAATGCTGTCGTGCTCGTTCGACACTGCGTCCGCACCGGCACATATCATCCGCGCAGACTTTTTGATATCCAGCAATATCTCAGGAACCATGAAACGTACATATGGTCCTAGAACTCCCTGCGTTACGGATGCACGAATTTTTTCGTCTGCGTATAACAAAAGACACAGAGTTTTTGAGAAGTTATTCCTGAATTCAGATATTTGTGCATGTGTTCCACAGAACATTTCCCTGCGCGTACTGCTAGCTTGCCGTAGGTCGGCAATGTCACCACGTGTAAGTGCTGCACGCATGCTGCGATTTACCTCAGCGAGCCTCTTCATATCTGCGCGGCTGCGCCCTGCCAAAGAATAAAAAAGGGCGTAATAGGGTACGTTGTTTATAAATAGCTCGGCAATCGACATGCCATCGCCGCCCAACCCGGGCAGTTCCCGGAAACCAAGGACCTTTATGACCTCACCCACAGCCTGCCCCGAGCCATAAACTGATGAAGCGGCGTAGTGCATTAGCGTGTTGTTATCGGCATCACACATGACATCCGGATTGTTCCCAGACAGACACAACTTCCCGTGGGCTCTAGCCAGCAACGGTCTTACAATCTCATCTAAAAACTTCTCTTCATGTGTTCCGCCACACATGGATAGGGCATAATGCACTGACTGAGCGCCACGGGCGTCTAACCCATACTCCGAGAACCCCAAGAGAAATCTCCGTACGGGTTCAAGCATTGCGAGCTGCCTTTCGGGATTGCGAGTGCTAAAGAGATACTGCAAAATCAACGCATGCAGGCTACTCTTCCGGTACTCAACGCCATCAAATGTGTATATAACGTTTTCCATTTGTAGGTAGTCAGAAACCCTTGCCTTATGAGCTTCGTGTGCCTCTTCGCCTGATTCCTTGGCGACCTTGCGGGCATCTTCTATTTTACCAGCAACGACGCCTATTCCATCAGCAACAGCCGATACGAGCTCGTTAGGTACGTAACCATCCTTGCAAGCCGTTTCAGATTTTTCTTTCTGGGTGCTTGTGTTAGCGGGTAGAGAACACATGTATCCAGTTTTTTTTAGGACACGCTCAAGCATGCTATCACGGACCGAAAACAACCCAGACAGAACACTGTTGTATAAATTTTCGAAAGCCCTATAAATTGTACTGTACATCATCTGACTTTGGTCCTCCGCAGGAATAAACAGAGCACTAACCAGCAACGAAAGTACTGTGTCTGAGCCACTACGTGCCTCGATAATTTCATCTGCAGACATGAGTAACAGGGGAGACAAGAAAGACCTGTCTTGTCTTGACAGAGCGCCTTCTATGCTCTCAACGGGATTATTGAATGTCATATCTGTAATTCACAAGCGCGCCAAGACGCGCGCAACCCACAACCTTGGCTACCCGACCGCACGCAACCAAGCACTTGCCAGACGTATAACGCAATTACTTAATAAAGCAAGGATTACGAGAGAAGCAACCCAGGTGGGGTTCAGAAACTACCCCGTCCGTTGTATATGTTAGTGAACACACAACAATTGTTACATAAGTACACAGATATTACAACCCCTATATGGTGTCAGCATAGGCGTTTACAGCCATCACGCACACAAAGTGCTTGCCTACATACCCAACCGCATGAATTTTGCAACATAGGGATCTTGACTGCTTTTTATGTTGTCTATTATGTCGCAGGCAATTATTCTGCCTCCCTTGAGCACGGCTATCTTATCCGCAACCCGTAGTGCGCTGCCTATGTCGTGAGTTATAGTAATCACGGTGAGGTTGAATTCTTTGTGGCATCTGGAGATTATCTCTGTAACGACAGATGACATGATTGGATCTAGGCCGGAAGTGGGCTCATCCAGGATTAAGATCTTCGGATTTCCTATTATTGCTCTTGCCAGCGCTACCCTTTTTTTCATGCCTCCGGATAACTCCACGGGGTATAGGTTCATGACGCTGGAATCTAATCCAACAAGCTCCAGGCCCCGCAAGGCAAGCTCCTTCGCATGTTTTTTGTCTAATCGTAGCCGTCTACGAAAATTAAACACGACATTCTCCCATATTGGGAGGCTATCAAACAGTGCGCAGTTTTGGAACAACACGCTGAAGTTTTTAATGCAACAGCCGCCATCTTCACGGATATTTACACCATCTATAGTGACACTGCCTTCTGACGGCACAATGAGGCCCAGAATTGCTTTGGTCAGCACAGACTTACCGCTGCCAGACTCCCCCAAAATCACTAAGGACTCTCCCCAGGGGATATTTAAATCCACACCGTTCAGAACTTCTTTGTTGTTGAAGGAAACGTGTAAGTTCGATATGGAAACAGCATACATGGCGCACTACGCATAAAAAACTGTAATAACATAGTTCAAAAGTATTATCAGCATAGATGCCGATACAGAGGTCTTAGTTGTTGATATACCTACCCCACGGGCCCCAACTTCACAATGATAACCGTTGTAACACCCGACAAGTGAAATTACCAAACCAAAGGCTGTAGCCTTTACAAGCCCTTCTATAACGTCTTTTAACTGCAAAAACGATACTATGCCGTTGACATACTCTCCTTTGGCATAGTTGAGCCCTAATGTGCCTACTACATAGCCTCCAAACACACCAAGTACGTCTGCGTATATGATCAGTACAGGCATTGCCAACACCAAGGCTACAACCCTGGGTGCTATCAAATAGTGGAATGGATCTGTGTCAAGCGTACTCAGAGCGTCTATTTGCTCCGTGATGCGCATAGTACCAATTTCAGCTGTGATAGCGGCTCCTATCCGTCCTGCCACTATGAGCCCTATAAGCACCGGTCCCAGTTCTCTCACAATAGCTACTGTTACTATGCCTGCCATGAAGTTCCCAGCGACTTTTATCCCGCCCACCAAAGAGTCTTGCAAAACTAAAGCACCGCCGGTGAATATAGATGTGACCGCCACTATAGGTAGCGAAAAGAACCACATTTCAAAGAACTGCTTTACTGTTATAAGCAGATAATAGGGGGGCGTAACACTGTGGAGTAGAGCCTTCATGCAAAATATGGATACCCTACCAACAGGAATAAGCAACCCCAAAAAGTACCTGCCTACAGCAGCAAAAACAACGAGGAGTGTGTCCGTACCAAACCTCATCTTCATACTTCAACTTCCATCAAACCGACTTCAAATCTTTCACAAACTTATTCATGTCTGCCGCTGAAAACAGAGCCGTGCCAACGACCAATATGTCGGCACCTGCATCAACTATCGCCTTAGCATTTGCTGAAGAAACTCCCCCATCAACAGCTATCATCGTATTAAGAGAGTTTTGGTCTATCATCTTGCGAATTTGCTCTATCTTTTTCAGCTGAGAATCCAAGAACGCTTGCCCGCCAAACCCCGGATCCACTGACATGACCAAGACCACGTCTAGATCGTGTATTATGTACTCGAGAGCACTGTGATGTGTTTTTGGTACAACGGATACGCCGACCTTTTTTCCATGGAGTTTTATTTGCTGTACTAATCTGCATAGGTGGGTCTCAGACTCTGTGTGAACGGTAACCATGTCCGCTCCAGCATCTACAATGCTCTGCAGGTGATCCCCCGGGTTTCTTACCATAAGGTGCACATCCAGAAACATATTTGTGCATTTGCGGATGCCTGAGATGACTACAGGACCCATAGTCAAGCTCGGTACAAAACATCCATCCATGACGTCTATGTGAAGCCAATCTGCGCCTGCGGTATCAACTTCCAGCACCGATGCCCGTAGGTCGGAAAAGTCAGCCGCCAATACTGAAGCTGAAACAATTGTTCCTTCAGACTTCCTGGGTACGTTGCCGCAGAAAGACGCTGTGTAGAAGTCTTCCTTTTTCGCTAACAAGGTAAAACGCCATCCAACGAGAATTCCGCGCGTATTATACGCCCCAACATCCAGCCTTTCAAGTGACAATAGGTAAAACGAAAAAATTGTACACACGATTTAACTTCTGTATCGCATGCTGTAAAAATCCCACAAAACTTATTAAAGCCTGAGCTTTTCCATTTCCCCCCAGTTGTCACCGACGCTCACATCCACTTCCATGAAGATAGAAAAGTCTACGACGCCTTCCATCACCTCTTTCATCAAACGCGCAGTAGATTCCACATGCTCTTCGGGCACCTCAACTAGTAATTCATCATGAACTTGCAGTACCATTACTCCATGGGGTAGCTGATCCTGTAGCCGGATCATAGCCTTTTTTACCACATCTGCGGCAGTGCCCTGGATAGGCGCATTTATTGCAGCCCGTTCTGCAACTCCCCTTACCGTACGTTGCCTGCTGTTAATTCCATCAATAAAGCATTTTCTACCAAATACCGTATTTGTATACCCATACTTTCTTGCATAAGCTTTTGTGGTTTCCATATAGCGTTTTATCTCGGGATAATAGCGAAAATATTGCTCCACATACTGAGATGCTTCTTTCCTGTTTATCCCTATGTTTTTTGCCAGCCTAAAGGGGCCCATTCCGTATATAATGCCAAAGTTTATGGACTTGGCGCGCCTTCGTAGCTCAGAGTCGATTTCGTAAAACTCACCAAAAATCTGCCGTGCTGTTACACTGTGTATGTCTAAGCCATCAATAAAAGCCTGCCTAAAAGCTTTAACATCAGCAATGTGTGCAAGAATACGCAGCTCCATCTGAGAATAATCTGCTGCTATGAGCTTATGACCCTCACGCGCTATGAATGCTTGTCTAATTTTTTCCCCGTCTTTGCTCCGTATAGGAATGTTTTGTAGATTCGGGTTGCTTGAACTAATTCTGCCTGTTGCGGTGGATATCATGGAATAACACGTATGAACACGCCCGGTGTCTTGATTAACTTGCCGTGTTAGAGCATCCGTATATGTGCTTCTTAGTTTAGTGTAGTGCCTCCATTTCAAGATCTTATCCGCAATCTCAATGCCCTCAAGCGCGCAAGCAGTTAGTACCTCGGCATTGGTGCAATATGAGCCAGATGGCGTCTTGCGGGCTCCACCAATGCGCAGCTTTTCGAACAAGACCTTTCCAAGTTGCTGTGAAGATGCAATGTTGAACCTAACTCCGGCGATCGAGTATATATTCTCTTCCAGCCCCTGTATTGCCAGTGTAAATTCACTTCCCAGCTGGTTCAGTAAATCCACATCGACCCTTATGCCTACCTCCTGCATTTTGTGTATAATGGGTACCAATGGCCTTTCCAGTTCGTAGTAGACTGTGAATAGCTTTGCCGCAAACAACTTCTGCATTATGGTTTTATGAAGGCGGATGAGCATACATGCCGGAGAAATCTGCAGCAATTTTCCCATGTGCCGTTGTGACATTATGTCAAACCCGTGGTCGTGGCTGCTGGCATCAAGACTATAGGACATTATCATGACGTCGTCGTACGTTTTAAGGGTGGGAAAAATGCTCAGCATCGATTTTGCGTCATATACAACTTTTAGCACTGCATCATTCTGCAATAATGGCGTTATTACCTCATGGAGCTTGTATAAGTCGGCTTTTCCTGTCACCTTGAATGAGTTAGTGCCATCGTACGCAACGTATATTGCCTCTATCTCGCCCTGGTCTTGCACTATGTACAATCCCAGTGTTCCAGTGCGAATACATGTTTCTAAGAACTCTTCTATTTTTTCAATTTTGTCTTCATTCTGCACCACAACTGTCTCTTCCTGTTCGGGTGTCACAGAGACTTTGCAATATTTGGCTACTTTGCTTTCCAAAGACGTCAGTTCATACTTGGCTAGAAAGGACATCAGCTTTTCAACGTCTGGGGCCTGTCTTGCGTACTTTTCCAAATCTCCTTCGAGTTTTACGTCGTGACGCAAAGCCACAAGATCCCGCGAAAGGAGTGCATGACCAGCGTACTGGGTAAGCATTTCTCTGCATTTCTTTTGTGCTATTTGGGATGAGGAGCGCAGCACATTGTCCAGAGAGCCAAATTCATTAATCAGTTTGGCAGCGGTTTTTATCCCGATACTAGGCACGCCCGGAATGTTATCTGAAGCGTCTCCAGTTAACGCCATGACGTCCAAAAGTTTTTCCGACGGGACCCCAAATTTTTCAAGCACGTATGTATCGTCGAGAAACCGACTCTTTATCGGATCATAAACCTGTACGTTATCACCCAAAAGCTGTAGCAGGTCTTTATCTGCAGTTAGGATTCTTACAACCACGTCCTTAGATGCATACTTAGAGCTAAGAGTGGCAATGACGTCATCGGCCTCGTAGTTCAGTACCTCTTCACTAGCGATATTGAATGCTGACACTGCTTCACGAAGTGGAGCACACTGTTGAGAGAGCTCCTCGGGCGCTTTGGGACGGTTGGATTTATACTGGGGATATACTTCATGCCGAAAGTTCTTGGATCCAGAGTCGAAAACCACAACCAGGTAATCTGCAGGATGAAAAGCCAGATGCTTAAGAAGGATGTTAATAAATCCGTAGACGCCTCCGACAGGAAAGTCGTACGACGTGCTCAGGCCCGGAAGTGCATAATACGCACGAAAAAGGAACCCATAAGCATCAATTACCACAAAACTCTTTACCATTACGCACTACACACAGGCTAAAGGTGCCAGAGTATGGTAAAACTTAAAACTTTTCCAGCACGAAAATCAAAGCCTTGTAACTGCTGGCAGTGTTCTCCGGTAACACCAGGGCCGTGTGCAGTTCCTTATCCCAGGGCTTTGTATACATATACCTTCAGAATTTAATAATAACATATTGCTACAATTCAAGGCTGTAATCTGTAATTGGTGTTTGAGTACATGCAACACGTAAGCGATAACATAGCAGGTTCTGATGTGAAGCTCCGCAGAACTCGCGAGGCGGCTGCTGAGCCCACTGCCAGGAAAACCGCGGCAGCGGCACGCAAATCAGTGCCTACAAACAATAATAGCGCATCAGCTAAGAAACCTACTAAGAGTCCCCGGGTTCGCGTGAGCTCTGGT
>NZ_JAQLOH010000017.1 GCF_028204095.1 Candidatus Anaplasma sp. TIGMIC | reverse complement strand
TGTCAAACCACACCCAAAATACCAATACAAGATATAGAAGATGATGTGGCCTGACATCATCCTCTGTGAGGCGCCAAACCTTTACTTTCCTATCTATAGTAACTTCCTGCCTTATAATATCCCGGTGCCGGGCGGGCGTATTAATGCGCATAGCATCTCCTTTTGGCACAATCACGCCAGGGGAAATACTAGTATCCCGGTCGTCCTGCTGCTGACGATTATCTGCAGAAGAGAGGAGCTCCTGCCCACAGTCAGAGTTTGCACTCTGTCTACGCCCGTGTATCGAACCCTCCGTACCGTGATAAACTATAGATCTAACTGCGTTCAGTATGCGAACACCACTAACGGTACACAAGAAAAATAGAACGAAGCACGCATCCGTGCCACAATAAACCACGGATCTCACTTCGTTTAGTATGGACCTGCAACATACGTAGCCAAGGGAAAATAGAGCTACACACACGGTTGAAAACAGCTGCAGCGACTCATTTCCTACATCATCTTTCATGCCCTTACACACATTCTTATGGCCATCTACGGCAGTCGTGCTAACGCCGCATTGTTACTGCAAGTTACAAACCCAGTTTAGGAATAAAGAAACTGCCGCGAGGCACGCAGAATGCTTACAGCACAGCATCGACGCCTCACGGCACATACACGTTACCCCTATCCTGCACACCCATAACATACGCGAGTACGTATTTAACATGAAAAAAAAGTACCTCATACGTTAAAATCCGTGTGACATATGCAACGCTTGGACCACCGTAAGAAGTTGCGCGCAGGGGCATACATAAGCAACATATTTACCAAATGCATATCGCACCTCGGGCTGACAACAATATAATTCTTGCCGCAACCTACCTACAAGCCCCTTCGCACACCTTATTTCATGTTACTTTTACATTCCCCATCACTCAATCCGGCACTCTGTCAACAGACAAGGCAAGATTTATTACCCGCACAGTGCCAGAAAACCGGTTATGTTATCATGCAGTTGCGCTGTTTGTTTTACCACCACAGGCTCCAGGTCAAGGACTATAGCGCTTCTGTGCCATCACATCAACATTTTCGGCGGTAACAGCGCCGAGTTTCGATTCTTGCTGGATATTATTTTTCAACATACTGGTATCTACTTTGAGTATGCGGTGCATTCTGCAAAACCATATATAAAACACCGCCATAAAATACAGAAGCTGATATTGCCTGACGTCACGTTCCGTGAGGTGCCACATTTCTACTCTATTCGCTATTGTGACTTCTTGCCTTATTGCAAGCCTCCGGTCGCGCATATCAACATACACAGCAGCTCCTGTTGCATGATGGGGGCAATGTGCCGTGGCTACGGGAAAGATTAGTATCTCGATGACCATCTTGCTGGTGCCCGCTGTTTGTAGAAGAAAAAAGCACCCGCTTACGAAAACAACTTCCACTCTGCCACAAGAGCTCTGGCATCCTACCCTTCTCAGTGCCCCTAGAAGCCGTTGATCGCACTGCATTTAGTACGCGCCTACAACACGCGTAAGCACAAAAAGAAATTAGAACGAAAAATGCGAAAGAAAAAAGTCGCAATGACTCACACTCGGCTTCACCTGTCATTCACCCCCCCCACACACACATACGCAAATCCATACTCTAACAGTCGCGCTGATGACGAATTATCACCAAAAGCTAAGTATCCCGCGTGGAAATCAAAAAACCACAAGCTGCAAAACAACACTCTACTAAGCACGACCCGCAGTGCAGCACTTCACACCACCTGCAACATAACAGTCAGATATAGTTTCAGGTCCTGTATACCGGAACAATCTACGCGTATACACATGCGTTGTCAAACAAGCAGACTTCCGTTACGATCCATGGCCCAAACGGGTCTGTTTAGTCTTTATGTAGTGTCCGTTATATTTGTTGGGTTCTGTTATCAGTGGGATTGTGTTGGTAACATTAAAACCGTACCTGCATATTGCCTGCACTTTGTTGGGGTTACTCGTCAAAAGCTGAAGATTTGTCACTCCTAGCATGTTTAGTATACACGCCGCAGGCAAAAACACTCTCTCATCGTCTTCGAACCCCAAGAACCTGTTGGCATCCACAGTGTCTAATGCGTGGTTAGCTTGTAAGTTATACGCCCTGATCTTGTTTGCCAGTCCTATTCCTCGCCCCTCTTGTGAGATGTACAGTATCACCCCACCTTCCTGACTACCCATGAGCTTCACTGACGTGAGTAGCTGTCCACGACAATCACACGCCAGACTACCGAGTAAGTCGCCCGTGTAGCACGAAGAGTGTAGCCTCACGACAGGATTGTCCATATTGGGAGTACCTATAATAACGGCATAGTGCTCAGGTTCACCAATGTTGGACCTGTATACCACTATCTTAGATGTTAAAGAATCCTGTAAGTGAAGGTCCGACCTACACACTTCTCTCAAACTATACTGCTGCGTATAGCCCGCCAACATAGAACAATCAAAATGCAAGATGTCGTTGTCGCTGCACCACTCGCCCATTGCGATTTCGTCAGCAAAATCCATATCCACAACGAGCGCAGACGGCAGGAACTTTGCCATCTTTACCAGGTCAATAGCAAATTTATCGAGCAAATTGCTGCTTGGAAAAGCCTCAATGCTGGCTGACACTGAAGACGGAGCACCCGAAAGTATGGAGTAGACGTCCTGTATTGACATGGACCCCACATTTACCCTTGATAGGGCATCACAGGATGACACCAATGCTGCACGGTGTGCCGTCAGCAAGATGCATGCATCGCGTGAAAAAGACGTAAAAACCGACAGTGTTTGCTGATCAAGAAGTTCACATGCAAAGGCAAGAACATAGCTAGCATCATGCCTAAGCACAATAGGTGCTCCACGCCGCATCTCATTTACGGCTCTGCACAACATATTGTTTCCGAAACCAAAAAAGCTGCCTACAGGGTTACGCATTATGAAACTCATGAAATGGTGCGGTTAAGAAGACTTGAACTTCCAAGGCCTATTATAGCCACAGCGACCTCAACGCTGCGTGTCTACCATTTCCACCATAACCGCACACGAAACATCCTGGACCATGATAATGAAAAGCCAAATTGCTTGTCAATTAAAGTCCAATTAAACTATTAACCAAGAATGCAATCTAGCACCCTATGTAACTATTACCCTGCTGCTTCCTTGGTTTCAGATTTAGATATAGCGAAAAGCAATCCTACGACCTTATCCATATATATCTCACACCGAGTTATATAGTTTAGGTGCAACCCCAATTTCTCCACTATACGCGGGATGTAGGCAGCAGTATGACAGAAGAAATCACCCTCCTTCACAAACTCATACTCGCCCTCGCCTTCCTTATTTCGCACAAGACCTATAATCATCCCAGTGGGACTAAGTGCCTTACTGGCAGAAGAAAGTATCTCCTCCAGGCTGCCAAAGTAAAGAAGCACCTCTGTCATCACTATCACATCGTACTTCCTGGCATTCTCCTCAAGAAACTTGCTCATGCTAACACACACAAGCTCGTTATACGCCCGCTTACCGTGAACAAAACACTGCCTAGCTATATCCAGCATTCTCCTCGATATGTCCACTCCGGTAATGTAACTTCCTATGTCCCTCATCCTCAAAAACTGGCCACATGCCCCAGTGCCACATCCCAAATCGAGAATAGTTATATCTGCAAGTCTATCGCCAAAAAAGTTCATTACCAACGACCTGACGTATTCATGACCGCGATAGTTCTTCTCAATGAGCCAATGTTCGACAAAATACTCACTGGTATAGTTGTAGTGCTGCCTTATGATATTTTCTGGAACTTCTGTTATGGTACCTGGAGCTTGAATTTTATCGAGATAATACCTAGCCTCCTTGTGGGCGCTATCAATGGCCAAGGCTTTCTCAAAGTTCTCAATTGCCTTATCGTCTCGCTTCAGAACCCAGTAGCACCTACCTATGTTATAGTGAACGTCCGGTAAACCTGGTCTGACTAAACGTATCAACCAAAATCTGGTCTTCGCATCTGATATGTTGCCACGGTAAAAATGGTACAGCCCGAGATCTATGTTTGTTGCTAGCAAATACCGAGTCTTTTCTCTCAAGGCTGAAACGCTCTCCTTAATGGACACACGTCCATTCTTCAGCAACTTTCCCACCTCCTCGATGCCTGGGATGGCACAAGAAACCCTGCACAACAACTCCCACAGTCCGTTTCCGTAACAAGTAAAAATTTTCCACATACATCATCCACAACAGGCGAAAAACTCACAAGCGCTAACACACCAGAAACGCCTCTCTTAGCATTTGGGGCAAAAGCTGCCAGGTGGAAAGTGCTCCGTAGTAGCGAAGAACCTACTAGAAACCCTAAGGAGCCAGAGAGCACTCCCCACGGGATATTCGGTCTGTTCCTTACTAGCATGAGTGAGCGCAGCTCCCCTCTTAGCTGATTTATCTTCCTCACTCTTCTTCCTAGCTTCTTGCAGCCTGCTATGAGCCGCAACCGCAACAAACCACGCTACAACCGCTGCGAAACTTTTGTATCTAGACACTGCGGCCGCGTAAAACGCCACCACTGATAGCTGCGCAGCAAGAAATAACAAAATCACAAGGCAACGCATCATAGATACAGAAACTCCCACAAAAGGAGAACCCACTCCCCAGCCATGCGGAGAATCATCATCTGAACTTTCGACGCAAGCAACCATGGTAGATAAATAAGCCACAAAGAAGCTGAAGGAAGCCCTAGCCAGTAACATTGGTGAACTGCCACACACAAGACTTGCACGCATAACACAAAGCCCCACACTATCAACTAACGATAACTCATATCACCCAACTAGTAACCTAAAATTTCAAAAACTGACCAAAGCCCGAGGAAAAATCCCTTCCCATGTGTATTTCACCCACGGTACCACCTCTCCATTGCCTTTGTATTAACACCAACTGTTGGTGTTCCCTGGCCATAACAATGTCCGCATATCAAAAATACTTCCGCATTGTACCATGTAGCATGCATTGCTCAAAGAAAGTACGCGTTACACGCGTTTGAACTTGTGTAGACATCAGCGTTTTTGCGCGGCAAACTACAAAACACACCTGTAATAGCTCGGTGTCCTGGCTTCTGGGATGCATTGGAAAATGCTTCAAGGTGCCGCTAATTATGAATACCCTGCTTGCGGCGGTGCACGTAGTATGTTGAGGTATGCATTTTACGGATCGTTTTCGGATTGACCCTATATCGCAACGCCCACTTTTTCTCTAAATCCAGCATAGAATCACGCAGTGAACATAGTATACAAAGTGCCTCTGGAGCCACAATTCATACTGCATCACCTACCGCAAAGTACAGCGCAGGATGCCCTTCGTTACTTGCCATACCTATCACACTTACTACACAATTTGCGATCGCATCTTGCCTCGTACAGTACACAGGTCTTGCAGACCATTGGCCACGCGATTAGCATGAAATCGGGCACTGGCCCGTATCACACCCAACCATGTCTGCGCGTTGGTGAGGACAATCACGTGATTCAGATGCTGAAAGAGCTTCTCAGCAGCCTTGCAGCTTCATCAAACTCATCGGCGAAACTACGCTTAATACTAGGAGGAAGGGAAATACCAAAAGATGAGTCAAAATGCTTGCACAGATCTTGCAGTCGCGATGCATAACTCTTCTTCTTGCTGGTAAACTTACTAAATGAAATACCATCTAGTATCTCTATACTCACGGCCTTATTCAATAGTACGCAGTCAACTGATATGTTTATCCTCAAAAGAAGGCTTCTTACCGGGTCATCACCAAAGGTTATTACCCCGCTTGTCCCATATACCTTTATGGAGTATAGGCACGATACTATCGCTAGATTCCCACTGCTATATTTCTTGTTCTTTACAACCTCCCAGTGTATCCCAGGAGGCGAGGCATTCCCCTGGCTGCCTTCTTGCGACTGCTGCATAAGACCCTCCTCGCAACATAACTCTGCGGGATTATATACTCGGCATAGTTAAATAATGCATAATGGCGAGATTATACCGCGCTGGTTGGTGTTTTTAGTGCGAAAACACATAAAACCAATCTGGCTTCTAGACCTAATGTGCCGTATATGGGACCGTTTAAGTTGTATCATGATTTATAGCGTGTATCAGACGCTATCCTCCTCTATAAAGGACCTAATCGCTTGTTCATACGGAACAAACAAGAGCATAACTTGCTTCTCCTTGCGCTACTAACTGCACAACTAATATCAGCACTAATTGTTCTTCCTGCCAATGCAGCACTACAAGAGCGACTATCTACGCTCCCTAACCCACCTACCCTAGAAGCTTTTTTCTGGGTTGTTTTTGCAGTGTACCAACCTATAATCTGTGAAGCTAAACAAGTAGTATCATATGGGCGATATTAAAAACCTACCGGGCATACAAAGTTCCGGTGTCGGTCACAATAAGGTGCTGTTACGTGTCGATCTCAATGTTCCTATGTTAGGCTCAGAGGTCAGCGATAGTACAAGAATAGAGAGAATAATTCCCACAGTAAGATATCTTATTGAGTCAGGTGCAAAAATTATTCTAATCTCCCACTTAGGAAGGCCAAAAGGCCCTGAAGAAGGGCTATCCCTTAGACCAATAGCTGGTGTTGTGAGCAAAGTACTCAAAACGGGGGTGACTTTTGTTCCTGGTATTTCAAGTAAACAAGTCCATACAGTCCTTGATTCACTTCCGTGGGGATCAGTAGTTCTACTGGAGAACCTAAGGTTTTACAGTGGTGAGACCTCTAACGATCCGGAATTTGCTCAACAATTAGCAGAACTGGCGGACATTTATGTTAATGACGCATTTTCTTGCTCCCACAGAAAACATGCCTCAATTGATGGCGTTGCTCGCTGCTTACCATCCTTTGCTGGGTTCAACTTGCAGGAGGAGCTACAGCATATAGGTAGCCTGGTAAGTGAACGTCCCGTTGCCGCTGTGGTGGGGGGAGCAAAGGCTTCCACAAAAATCCGTATGCTAAGTAACTTAGCAAGCAAAGTTGATTTTTTGATCTTGGGGGGAGGACTATCAAACACTTTTTTGCACGTATCTGGATTCAAAGTCGGGAGCTCCATCTGTGAGCATAATCATGACGAAACTCTCTCAGTGCTGGAGGTCGCAAAGCAAAGTGGTTGCAAAATAATTTTGCCTACGGACCACGTTGTCGCACAAAGCCCCGATGGCCTCGCAGTAATGAAAGAGAATTGCAGCGTGGAGGATGAGGATATTATCTTCGACATCGGAAATAAAACGTCTATACTCATAGGGGAGACTCTGAGTAAATGCAGTACAGTATTCTGGAATGGTCCCATGGGCATGTTTGAAAACAAGAACTTCTCTCGTGGCACAGAAGACCTGATACGAGATATAGTAGAT
Source organism: Candidatus Anaplasma sp. TIGMIC (assembly GCF_028204095.1). Taxonomy (GTDB): domain Bacteria; phylum Pseudomonadota; class Alphaproteobacteria; order Rickettsiales; family Anaplasmataceae; genus Anaplasma. The sequence continues at coordinate 17,906 of NZ_JAQLOH010000017.1, read as the reverse complement.
TGCCACAAAAGCCGAAAGGCAAAAACAATTGCGGGTGGTGGCGATAGCATATTTGCACTTAAGTCACTAGGCTACCACGAGCAGGATTTTACGTATGTATCAACCGGCGGGGGTGCACTTTTACACTTTCTGAGTGACCAGTCTTCTTCTTGAACGCTTAACGGAAAAAACGCGTCGCTGGCCAGCTTCATAACGTTGGGCCTTGCTGCGGAACGCCGTGTTTCACCTATTTCTTCAATGCTTCACAATTTCTCTGAGGCTTCTGCCATCTTGTGACAACTTTCTCCCAGTCTTGCCGGGGCTTGCAACGCGTGAATAATTGCCAACCCATACTTCGTTTGAATGTGCTCGGCTCAAACACCTTCCCTGCTTTATATAACTGCGTGCACCACGACGACAAGGCACTTTTTTGTGCACAATCGCCCGTCGTTTTCCCAAGTCTGCCCAAGATTAGCTTTGATCTTGCATGACGGTACTGTATCATTGTACCCGTAGTGCTCAGCTCAATTCTATGACACATTTTGTTACAGATCGCTGCATTCGGTGCAAGTACACAGATTGCGTGGAAGTTTGTCCTGTTGACTGCTTCTATGAAGGCAAAAACATGTTAGTCATTGACCCAGATCAGTGTATTGACTGCGGGGTTTGCGTTCCGGTTTGTCCTGCTGATGCCATAGTAAGTGATGAATTCATAGGCGATCTGTTCGCTAATGACGACAGCGCCCTAAACGAAGAACAAAAAATGCTGAGAGACTTCCATAAGATCAATGCTGACTATTCCAAGAAGTGGAAGAACATAACCATGGCCGCGCCGCACTCGGCAAACGCAGATGATTACAAATCGATGGCTCACAAAGCGCAGTACTTCACAGAAAATCTGACTGAAGATAGCTGAAGCATACTGACGGGCTGGCCAGCTTTACACTACTGCCGTTGCGCTGGCATTGGAGAACGATAGTGCCATCATGGCGTCAACAGATCGCCTCGCATCCATGATTATTTCTTCATCCAAGATAATTTCCGGAAGCTCTTCCGATATGCATTTGTACAGCTTCTCCAAAGTATTGAGGCGCATATACGGACATTTACTACATGCATCGCACCCCGGGCTCGTAGTCTCTACCATGTAAAACGTACTGCCGGGTGAATACTTTTTCATTTGGTACAAAAGCCCCTCTTCCGTGAGTACTATAAACTTGCTGCCGGGCCGATCTATTGCGTACTGCAGCAGTTTTTTTGTGGACCCCACACAGTCCGCATGCCGAAGAAGATTTCCCGGACATTCCGGATGAGCTATTACATGAGCATCTCGGTGTCTAACCTTTAAGTCCACAAGCGAGGCCTCTGAAAAGCTTTCGTGAACAACGCAGCTTCCTTGCCACAACAACATGTCCCTTCCAGTTTTTTCACTCAAAAACTCGCCTAAATAGCGATCAGGAGCGAACAGAATCTTCTTTTCTAACGGTATGCTGTTGATTATGCTTTCTGCATTCGACGACGTACATATAATATCAGAATAGCACTTTACCTCGGCTGAGGAGTTTATATACGTTACTGAAATATGGTCACTATGTGCTTGTCGAAATTTTTTGAAATCCTCGCCGCGACACGAATCCGACAGTGAACATCCCGCTTTTATATCTGGTAGAATGACCTTACGCGTCGGGTTTAAAATCTTAGCTACCTCAGCCATGAAAAACACGCCGCAGAATACTACTATATCTGCATCAACCGCAGCAGCTTTCTTCGACAAATCAAGTGAATCTCCTACAAAATCTGCTACCTCCTGTATTTCGTCCTCTTGGTAGTAGTGAGCAAGAATCACCGCATTCTTTTCCTTGGCAAGCGCCTTGATTGCGCATGACAAATCGCGATACTCCTGTAGCATGGCTGTATTATTGTTTATATACTAGATGATATCAGTAAAATAATTTTTAGATAACTAATTACGACATTTATTAAAGTCGCCGCAACTTTTTTCTCTTATGCAAGTTGCATATACGGTACCACCTTTGGTATCCGTGCGGCATGTATTTTACTTGCGCACTTTACTCCCACACCGCATGTTTTAAGTTAAAATATATCGTCTGTGGTTCCACAGATCCCTGCTTCCTTGTTCTATCAGGAGCCACCTCTATTCTTATAGTCTGTAAATGTGGTGGCACTGACCTAAAAATGCACACCTGTAATTTTTTCAGCTGAAAAATAAGTTTGCGCGCTATCCAGACTGGAAACACACAACCCCCAACGCCGAACTTATGGTCAGCTATAAGGTCTTGACTGCGCCCACATAGGCTGAAAAACGACGTGGTACTATTCCCCTGTTCAAAATTTACGGTGATTTATTTTACCGTTACTCTCCGCGGGAACACTACCACCAAGTGAACTGACTTAAGCAGGCGCCAACCCAAAATAAGCTATTTTGATTGAACTGCGCCATTAAGCCACACTTACCGTTAGAAAGGACGGCATAATATTGCTTCCGGCCCCTCAAAGTCAACCGTTAGCATAAACATATTGTGCCTTCAAGGAGTGAACAAATGAAGGAGTCTTTTGGTATTTTCAGTCGCGGAAATGGAGTTTCTTCCTTTCTGGATTGCCAAAGAGAAGCTATTTGGGAGGAAAGGGATTATTTCAACTTCGCACGGAACGGCTACATAAAAAACGTCATTGCGTTTCGATCAATTCACATGATTGCTTCTTCCGCCGGGTCTGTCTCCTTAACCCTAAATCGTATTACGAAAAAGGGCGTCTTCCCTGTGGGAAATCATCCGCTGCTGCAGTTACTGGCGCGGCCGAATAATGCCATGACCCGCGCAGAATTTATAGAGGGAATCATAACGTACAGGTTGATAAGCGGTAATTCGTATGTGCTTTCTGTAGACTCAGGAGCAACACAGCCGAAAGAACTACACCTATTGCGGCCCGATCGAGTAGAAATAGTAACAAAGGGATGTGCCGTCATTTATCGGTACATGGTAAATGGCGCAGTTCACGAATTTACTTCTAACAACTCATCCCACAAACACAGTCTTCTGCATCTAAAAAATTTTCACCCACTAAATGACTGGTACGGCTTATCGACCATCGAAGCCGCATCCTACAGTATCGACCAGCATAACCAGGCTGGCTCATGGAACCAGGCCATGCTGCAGAACGGAGCTCGGCCAAGTGGGGCGTTAATAGTTAACAATAAAGACGGACGAAGCAGTTCGCTTTCACAAGACCAGTATCAAAGACTGAAGTCACAAATTGAAAACTTTTACTCAGGGCACAGCAATTCTGGGCGACCCATATTGTTGGAGGGTGGTTTGGAGTGGAAGGAAATGAGCCTCACACCCAAAGATATGGATTTTATAGAATCTAAAAATATCTCCGCACGAGAGATCGCACTCGCTTTCGGCGTGCCACCACAACTTATAGGTATTCCTGGAGACAATACCTATAGCAACCTCTCTGAGGCAAGACTTGCTCTCTGGGAACAAACCGTAATCCCCCACCTTGAGAGTATCATTGCACACTTCAATTCCTGGTTAGTGCCGCGTTTTGGACACAATCTATTCCTATCTTACGACAAGGAGTCCATCAGCGTTTTGACAGAAAAACGACAACGCTTGTGGCAATACGTTCAAAACGCTTCTTTCATGACAATAAATGAAAAGCGCGCCGCTTTTGGCTTACACCCGATAGAAGGGGGAAACACTATTCACGAATAAACAAAATTGATCATAGCAAACCATAGGGAACTACATGTACAGTCAAACAGAACAACAACATGATTGCGTTTCTGATAAGGGCATTTTTTGGGGATATGCAAGCGTATTCAATCGAGTGGATCAGCAAAAAGATATTATAGCCCCGGGCTCTTTTGCAGAATCTCTAAAACGGCGAAAAGTCGCTCTTTTATGGCAACACAATACAAAAGACCCAATAGGAAAGATTCTAAGCCTGACAGAAAACTCCTTCGGCCTACTTATGACAGCCCAACTAAACCTTGACCTGCTAAAGGGACGCGAAGTCTATTCAATGATCAAAAAAGGGATCATCAACTCTCTTTCTATTGGATACAGAGTGGTTACGTCAAGACGGGACAAAAGATCGCGGATACGAATAATCACAAAAATTGACCTATGGGAAGTAAGCTTGGTTACATTCCCCGCAAACGACCGCGCCACAATTTCAAACATAAAAGGGGGCCAACCATCGGAGCCTGACATGAAAAACTTTGATCTTGCCCCTCCGCCGGAAAGGCGTTCATTTTAGTGTCCTAGCAGGAAGAGTTCCTACTAACCCCAGAGAGGTCTACGACTACTCTGTATATACAGCGGTTATCCACTTCTTTGATGCAAAATACCGCCCCGCTCTTGTGGTTAAACACCTCATCTACAACGGGAACTCTTCCAACCATAGAGAAAATGAGCCCACCAATTGTGTCATACTCTTCTTCTGATGACGGATCACGCAGAACAATACCCAGAGTTTGTTCCAAGGTCCTCACCAGAACCCTAGCATTCACTTCAATTTTATCGCTAGAAATATTTATTATGTCTGGGACAGAATTCTCGTCATTCTCGTACTCAATGTTGCCCACTATCTGTTCCACAATGTCTTCCATGGTAACGAGACCATCCGTGCTGCCATACTCATCCAACACTATGGCCATGTGGACGCGCGAAGTCTGCATTTTAACAAACAGGCTAACCGCTTTCATGGAGTGCGGAACATACATAACGTTGTGAATTACTTCCCTAACGTTAAAATCGCCGCTACCCTTGCGCATAACATCTCTGACGTGCACAAACCCGACTATATTGTCAAGATTATCTCTATAGACAGGCACTCTTGTATGCTGACTTTTCAGGACATTCTTCAAAAGGTCCTTATCATCTAAAGCAAACGCCCTAATTTCCGATCTTTGGACCATCATTTGCTGAACAGTGCAATCGTCGAGGCTAACCAGGTTATTCATGATGTGAATCCCATTGAAGCAAAACGTGTTACTCTGGAACACCTCCCTTCGTATGAACCCCTTAAACCCCGGAAATTTGTTGAGAATGAATCCGTAAAAACTTGACTTCAAACGGCTGAGAAAGGTTCGATCGCTCTCCTCCCCCTCCTCTACAGAGTCTTGACTACCCATGTTGTGTGAAACCGATAAACCATCTTACCTCGAGGCAGCAGTATAACAGCAAAACTCCTTTTGCCATACAAAGTATGCTGTATAACTGTGTTTATAAATGTGTCAACCTTTAGTGAATAAAAGATATTAACATTAGAGCAACACATTATACACAGAGTTTTAAGAAAAAACAACCACGGCAAGAGCTCAACTGAGATTTGACACCATAGTTATCAACACAATTAACAAACATTTTATACACATATATTTCATCAGAAAATCAGTGGGTTATATACTTTACTAACAAATTTATTCACAAAATGAAACACCCCAACTGAGCGGTTTTTCAGAATAGAACGAGTTATTCACGCAATTAACAGGTATAAACTAGTTATATTTATATATAATGAAAGATTATTATGTTTGATTCAAAAGAACATACAAACAGGTTGAGAGCCTCGTTTCAAACAACGAAGAACACGCAGGGAATACCAATTTGGTACATGAGACAAGCCGGTAGGTATCTTCCAGAATATCAAAAAGCTATGCATGGGCGGGAAAACTTCCTATCAGCATGCTACACCAAGGATCTTGTTACAGAGGTAACGCTACAACCCATAGAACGATTCGATATCGATGCCGCTATAATATTCTCAGACATAATGGTCGTTCCTGACGTCTTGGGCTTCGATGTCCAGTTTTACCGGGGTCACGGACCAAAAATAAATATTGAAACCAGGCAGATTCGCTGCGTGGAAGAATCACTGAACCTCACAATACCTGTACTGGAAAGCATCCGACAGGTTCGCTCTATCCTTCATGAATCAAAAGCACTTATAGGTTTTGCAGGATCACCCTGGACAGTTGCCACCTACATTTTAGGACACGAAAAAAACACAACAGAGCTAATACGTCGCCACAGATCTGGAGATACTTCTATTTCCAATCTCATTGAAGAAATCACAAACTTTACTGCCCTGTATCTAAGAAAACAAATCGAATACGGCGCTGATGTTATTCAACTATTTGACAGCAATGCTGGCGGCCTACCATTTGACCTTTTCAAAAGCTTTGTTATCAACCCAACACAAAAAATTGTCGCAGAAATACAGAGTTCTTTCCCTGACATACCAATAATAGGCTTTCCAAAAGGGGCAGGCGTCATGTATAAAGACTACTCATCTCATTCAGGTGTGCAGGCTACATGCGTTGACTACAGCATTCCACCATACTGGATCAAGGACAACATCTCCTGCGCAATACAAGGTAACCTTGATCCTTCGTTGCTTGCGTACGACATCGATACAGCAATCTCAAAAGCTTCGGAGATAGTTTCAGTTCTAAAAAACAAACCTCTGATATTCAATCTTGGGCATGGGATTATCCCAAGCACGCCACCCGATAACGTAAAAAGGCTCACTGACCACGTGCGATCACTGTGAGTTTTTTATTTTATGCTTTTCCTTTATGTCTTGACACTTTGGCCTCGAATTCTATAAGTTCTCTTTACTTTATTCGTTTTCTTTCTGCATGAAAAAACACGACCACCACATCCTATCTAGCAGTCCTTGGCCGTTATTTTTGTCAATTTTTTCCTTCATTACTGCATTTGGCGTAGTGTTTTTCATTCATAAAAAGTCTCTAGGATATGTTTTTTTACCTATTGGTGCCGTTTCAACAGGCCTAGTCCTATATTTTTGGTGGAAAGATGTTATACGTGAGGCTATTCGCGACCAATGTTTCACTGAGGTTGTAAAAACTGGATTACGCCTTGGACTAACGGTCATGATTCTCTCTGAGACCATGTTCTTTTTCGCTTTTTTTTGGTCGTTTTTCAAAGCATGGCTATTTCCTGCATACCAACTCGTTGATTTTTCAAAAAAAGTGGCCTCTACATGGCCGCCGGCAGGAATTCGCACTGTGAGCCCATGGACCATTCCCTTTCTTAATACTGTCACACTACTTTTATCAGGCTGTACGATTACCTGGTCGCACCATTTCCTTATCGAAAATAACATGAAGGAAGCGAGGCGCATGCTTTTCTTCACTATTTGCCTTGGAATAATTTTTTCTGCATTTCAGGCTTTAGAGTACATGCACGCTGGCTTCGCTTTCAGCGAACAAGGACCAAAGGCGATTTACTCATCAAACTTCTACATGGCGACAGGGTTTCATGGGATGCACGTTATCATGGGCATCATTTCACTTATTGTGTGCCTAATTAGGATGTACAAAGGTCAGTTATCACCTTCTTGTCACATTGGCTTCGAATGCGCTGCGTGGTACTGGCATTTTGTTGACGTCATATGGCTCTTCCTGTTTCTTTTCATGTATGTTTTGAGCTCCTAATCCATGGTAGTTATGGGGATCGATCCTGGTCTTAAGGCGACAGGCTGGGCTGTAGTTAAATCAGAAAAATCTGGAACAACGCTTATCGATGTTGGAGTTGTTCAGACATCCCAAAAGGATGACATACACCATAAACTTCATTCAATTTTCTCAGAGCTATGCTCTGTCGCAAAAAAACATGTGATCGCCGTTGCTTCTATTGAGAACGTTTTTGTAAACTCGAACCCAAAAGCTTCCATGTATCTTTGCTATGGGCGATGTGCAGCTATTCTTGCAATGATGGAATGTAAAATCGATATTTTCGAATACTCGCCAACTAAAATAAAAAAGTGTGTTTTCGGTTCTGGGCATGCCTCCAAGGATCAAATTGCTTTTATGGTGAACTCGACTCTATCACGCCCTGTTTCACTAAACATTAGCAATCATTCTACTGATGCCATTGGCGCAGCGCTATGCCATATTTTTTCCACTCGTCATACATCTGGAATACTATAGCTTATTTTCCTCGCCCCTTACCAGACGTTGTATATTTTCCTTGTGACGGAATAACACTATCATTGTCGTTAAGCCGTAGTATGCTATTGCCTGTGCTTCCTCATACATAATAACCATGACCATTGTCGCGATTATCGCTACCATGGAAGACAGGGAAACATACCTAGTAAGTAGGTATGTGACACCGAACAACACTAAAAATCCAAACAACGTTAAATGAGATACGGCACACAGGATACCAAGTGTTGTCGCGACTCCTTTTCCCCCCTTGAACCTCAGCCACAGTGGAAACACATGGCCGACTACGGCTGCTAGCCCAATAAGGTACATATCTTGCGGCGGACATTGCTGCATTTTCGCGAAAAACGTTAAGGGTATGTAGGATTTCGAAACATCGAGGATCAACACAAGAAGGGAGAGACTCTTGTTTACTCTATAGACATTCGTTGCACCAACATTCCCTGATCCAACAGTTCTTATATCCTTTTTTACGAGAATCTTTGCCAAAAGATACGAGAATGGGATAGATCCAATTAAATAAGCTACACAGACTGCGGCTATAAACACAATTTTACCCACATAGCAAATTCACTTAACGGCTCAAAGATGTTACAATCTACACACTGTGTTGTGGTTCGTCATCGAAAAATTTTATCATGTTTGAAAGCATAATATATACTGCGCTGGAAGAGGATCTTGGTCAGATAGGTGATATTACTACCAGTTGCATTGTTGGTGATGAAAAAATCAAATTCAACATAAATACTCGTGAGGAGATGGTCGTGTCAGGTATGCGCCTTGTTTCCGACTTTTCCGGTCTTTTCCCTCAAGATGACATTATTCTTACACCTTTACAGCCGGACGGAGCACTTGTAACTCCTGGTACTTGCATTATAGAAGGTTCAGGCCGGGCAACAAAGGTTTTGTCTGTTGAACGAGTATTGCTAAACTTCTTGCAGCGGGCTTCTGGTATTTCTTCACTGACCAAACAATTTGTCGATGCAGTTTCCGGTACTAAGACTACAATCAGAAGTACGCGTAAAACATGTCCTGGATTGCGGCAATTTGATCTTTATGCCGTTAAAGTTGGTGGTGGTTCAAGCTTTAGAATGGGGCTGTTTGATGGGATAATGATAAAAGACAACCACATTGCAAGCTGCAGTGGGATATCTGAGTGTGTTAAACGGGTGCGAGACAAATTCGGCCCTACTGCGATTATATCAGTGGAATGCGATACAACAGACCAGGTGATCGAATCTGTAGAAAATATGGTAGATACTGTGTTACTCGACAACATGAGTATCTACGATATAAAAAGATCTGTATCCATTGTTTCTTCACTAGCTAAAATTGAAGTTTCCGGTGGCGTCACCCTACACAACGTTCGAGATATTGCTGCGTGCTGCGTTGATTACATTTCAATAGGGTGCATTACAAACTCGGTTATGTGTAAAGATATAGGTTTAGACGTAACAGAGCGCTACAGCTGAGTTACGAACTTATGTCCTTCCACAATCCCTTTATCTTCTGAAAGAATCCCGCGCATTTAGGGCTACAGTTTGCATTGGACTCTTCATCAAATTTCTTCAGCAACTCCACTTGTTTTTTTGATAGCTTTACAGGTGTTTCAACTGTTACCTGGACATACATGTCCCCCATTCTATCATTACTGTGCACCTCAGGCATACCCTTACCCTTAAGGCGCAGCTTGTCCTGGTTTTGCGTACCCTCAGGTATCTTCAGCTTCGTCCAAACTCCGTCAATTGTAGGGATCTCTATCTCACCACCCAAAGCTGCTTGCGTCATCTTTATTGGGACATTACAGTACAGATCTGATCCTTTGCGTGTGAAAAATTTGTGACTTTTAACGACAACATACACATATAAATCGCCGTCTCGTTCGCCTCTGTAGCCTGCTTCACCCTTACCATTTACTCTAACTTTGTTGCCGTTCTCTATACCTCGTGGCACTGTAACCAATATTCCAACCTCGTTACGAACCCTTCCGCTGCCACCGCATCTTTTACACTTATTTTTTATGACTTCACCTTCGCCGTTACAGACGTGGCATAGTTCCTCTATTGTTAAAAAGCCCTTTCTGGTCCTTATACGTCCAGCGCCATTACACGTCCCACATTTTACTGACTTTACAGCGCCTTCTCCGCCACTTCCACTACAGGTGTTACATCTTACGTTTGTTACATAACTTATCGGGACCTTTACTCCCTTGTAAGCGTCTTCCAAAGTTACTTCTATGTCGTACCTTAGGTCTGAGCCTCGCATACTTTCCCGGCTCGCTTGTCGCGCAGATTTTCCGAAGCCACCACCGAAAAAGTCATTGAAAATATCGGAAAAGTCAGATGAAAACCCTCCTTCAAAACCTCCGCCAAAACCTTGTCTTCCGCCCATTCCACCGGCAAAGGCACTGTGTCCGTATCTGTCGTAAGCAGCCTTCTTATCCGGGTCGCTCAACACCTCATATGCTTCGCTTACCTTCTTGAATTTTTCCTCAGCCTCTTTATTTCCTTGATTTTTATCTGGATGGTATTTAAATACCAGCTTACGATATGACTTCTTTATTTCCTCAGCGCTAGCTCCTTTACTAACTCCAAGTAGTTCGTAATAATCCTCACCGCCCATGTTAACTCTTCACACATTTGAAAAAAGAAGACGGTTCATATGTATGTACTAATGTAGAAAAATTCAACATTTTAACTACGCTTCTTTCGGTATTTTATTGAAGTCTATTACCATATTGAATATGCGCACTACCCAAATAGCCAAACTAAGCCTATTCTTATAAATGTCGCTATTTTCCTCTTCGTGAACGCGTACGTTTTCCAAGAATGCCTCAATGTATGGGCACAGCAGATGCAATGTATCCATGGCCTCACTGAAGTTATTTGCCTTCATTAGGGCAATTATTGTCCCCTCACTACTTTTCACCTGTCGATATAGCTCCACCTCAGTTTTGTCTTCACACAGTTTTTCACTGCATTTATTTTTTACTCGCTTATCTTTTGGGTTATCAAAAATGCCCCTGGGCAAGATATTGTGTATCCTCCTAAAGGAGGTTAAAATTTCCTTACCTTCCGGAGTTTTTATATATGCTCCTATAACCTTAACCTTTCTCTTGACCAACAGAATATCGTGATATGTCCCTACCACGCATCCTATAATGTCCCGGTCATATCCCTCATCTTTCAGTATGATCTTTAGCCTTTCATAACAAAAATCGAGAATCATTTTTGTCATGGTTTCTATATTCACACCGCTAAAGGCTGATTTAAGCTTTTTGTCTTTTTTTGCATCACAAAGATACAGATAAACTGATTTTGATACGATTAGATCCAACGGGATTGCTATAACACTATCTCTAATCACCTTTAATAGGGTTATTGCTGTTCTACGTAGTGCAAATGGATCACTCGATCCAGTAACCCTCTCTGTAGCAAAAAGGCCCACCAAAGTATCTGTCTTGTCCGCTATTGAAACTGCCACTCCTATTGGTGTCACTGGAGTTCTCCCGTTTGCTCCTATCGGTAGATAATGCTCTTCGATCGCTACACATACATCATGCTCTTCACCACTCTGCTGTGCGTAATAGCGCCCCATTTTGCCCTGCAGCTCTGGAAACTCCTTCACAATCAAGGAAGCTAGATCAGCTTTAGCTAAAATTGCTGCACGCTCCACACTAAGTAGATATGCCCGAGGAACCCATACGGAAGCATATTTTGCTAGAACCGATATTCTATCTACTTTTTCCCTCAGAGAACCTAGTTCTTTCTTGAAAATAACCTTCCCTAGATCATCTACATAGTTTATAAGCCCTCTCTTTTTATCTTTATCAATGAGGAAGACTGCATCCTTTAGTCTTGCCCTAACAACCATCTCATGTGTTGCCCTTACCCTCTCATTTACAGTAGCAACCACAGCAGCGAATTTTACTATTCGGCGGTCTTCATCATACAGTGCTAGACATCTCTGGTGCTTCGTTAACACGCAATAGATCACCTCAAAAGGAAGGCACATGAACTCTTCGTCAATACTTCCAACCAGGACCTTGGGGCACTCGAGCATACCGCACATTTCATCGAGAATCTTATCATCCCTATTGTACGTTAGACCGCTTTCGGCGATCGCACAGTCAATTGCATCTAGGATTTGCAATCTCCTCTTGTCTTGATCAAGAACAACGTTATGTTCTTCCAGAAACGCTATATAACCAGCAGCGCAAGTGATTTTATACGGCACACGCGCTAAACGTATGTTCCCATATGTGGTGTCATTAGCCACGCTACCAGCAAGCCGTATTTTTAATACAGATTCTCCTAATACGCATGCTACATTAAGAACTGGTCTCACCCAGTCTCCTACGCCGCTTCCCCATTTCATTTTTTTGTGAAGAGGGAACCTATCAACCATTCTTTGTATTACTTCACTAACAGAGTCACATATGTTTCCGGATTTTTTTTCCTCTATCGTCGCGTAATAGAAGTCAATACCATCGAGATTTCTTATCTCTAGTTCCTCGACGCTAGACTTATCCATCTTTCTCAAAAATCCTTCGATAGCTTCGATTCCGCTACAAACACGTGGGCCCTTTACCTCCTTTCTTTCTTCTTTTCGCGCTCGCTCTATTCCACACACGATTAGCGCTATTCTATTCGGGGTAACAAAGGTCTTTTCGCTACTAAATGTAATCCCTTCTTTATCCAAACCTTCACGGACACTTGCTCCTACATACCCAAGAGCAATATCCATAGTCCTAACGGGCATTTGCTCACATAGGACTTCAAACACCAGATCTAGAGACATATCACGCTACTTTGTATAGCTTTACATAAGATTTGCAGCACATATTTGTCATCTTCCTCACTCTTAGAATATAAGAAGCCCTTTCGTTTACGCCTATTACGCCCCTTGCTTCCAGTAAGTTAAGTATGTGGCTTGCTTTCACGCAGAAGTCGTACCCAGCAATTGGCACGTCGTTTTCCACCATTGTCTCACACATTTTTTCGCTTTTTTCAAAACTATCTATTAGGAAGCTTGTATCATAATGTTCGAAAGACAGTGCAGAAAATTCCCTTTCACGATTTTTAAAAATATCGCCGTAAACCACCCCTGAGTTATTCCATTCTATGTCGTATACCGTGTCTTTTTCTTGTAGTACCATGGCAATTCTTTCCAATCCATATGCTATTTCGCCAGGTATTAGCTCACAGTCTATTCCTCCGACCTGCTGCATGTACGTAAACTGTGTAATCTCCATGCCATTACAAGAGACCTCCCATCCAAAACCATGTGCCCCGATACTTGGGTTTTCCCAGTCGTCCTCTATGAACCTTATATCGAAGTCCTTTGTAGATATACCTATTAATTCTAGGCTTCGTAGATAATCATCCCGGAGCGATAAGCTGGATGGTTGTACTATAACTTGATACTGGTGGTGCTGGTACAGCCTATTTTGGTTATCCCCGTACCGCCCATCGCATGGCCGCACTACTGGCTGCAAGTAAGCAACCATATTCTTTTTTCCTGAGAGCACCTCCATCGATGTCGCAGGGTGTAGCGTGCCAGCACCAAGCTCCGAAGAGTATGGATACAGTATGGTGCATCCATATTCCTCCCAGAATTTCTCTAAATTTCTAACTATGTCCTGGAAGTTCACAAGACAATTACAAATCATGATAGCCAAGCCGATGATGATACGAAAAGACAACTTCTACAAGGAATTTTATTACATTGTACGAGGTTCAAACCTTGAGTAGTTTTGTGTTTTTCATTGCATTTTTACTATTTCTTATTACTATCCTTCATTGCGTGTGCTGGGTTACAGTTGGGATGTCGCCAAGCGGTAAGGCAACGGTTTTTGGTACCGTCATGCGGAGGTTCGATCCCTCCCATCCCAGCGTTTTTCCTACATTACTTTGTTTGAGTGACGTCGTATGTCTATTATAAGACTAATGATGCTGTCTTACCTATTTTGTCACTTCGACAAAGTGATGAGCAAGGCATTGTTTGTTATTGTTTTTTCGTACTTTTTCTCGGCGTCATCCATAGCATTTCAAGATGGTATATCCAGCCTAGCCTTGTACAAAAACCCGTTTGATCTGTACCATCGAATGTATGTTATGATCAAGTGGTACTACTATAACCGTAGTGCAGTAACTTCTTCTTTTGTTATTAAATGCGTCCTTCTAGCCATAGCAGTATATTTTGTACAAAGCTTTGTATGGAGAGTAAGATGGATGCGCATGCCGTCCATGCTAATGGATAAGTTTTTTGGTGACACTAGAGTAGCGTCATTTTTTAAAGATAGGGAAAGTGGGCCATCCATGCCTCCAATAATCAATGGTCTAAGAAAGTCTTTTATCTCTGATGTTACGAGCCACGTAGATGAGATGCTTCTCTCTCTTCTTAAGTATGATGACTCGGAATTTACCAGCGAGAACATTCTTAGGGTAAGAAAGATGTGTGCCATCAAAGTAGGTTATGCGTTGGAAGATCTTATTAGGCTTGTTGTTCAAAATAAGAGCGAGATAAAAAAAGTGAAAGGTCAGTAGTTATTCGCAGAGTTTGCTTATACCCATAGCGTGCGTCATAAGCTTTCTTTTTAGGAGTGGTGACATATCTACTATAGACATTGCTGCACGTCTTATTACCTTTCGTATCAGAGAATTGCTAGAGAAAAGAGAGTTTGTGATTGTTGTAACAGCAGCCATAGAAAGATTGTCTAATATTCTGCTATTTTCAATCTCTTGTAAGATAAATTTTTGCCCCAAATCTGTCCCAAGTTTATTGTATTTTCCAAGAATGTTAGAAATTGCCATACCCTCTCTAATACCAAGGTTTAGACCTTGACCAGCAAGCGGATGAATTGTATGGGCAGCATCTCCCATAAATATAACACGGTCGGAGAACTGCTTTTTCAAAAACGACATCGAGATATTGAAAATTTTTCTTTCACTTGCTAACTCAAGTTTACCCAGAAAAAACGAGCACTTCTTTTCCAGCTCTCTCTCAAAATTGTCAGAATTGAATAATTTCTCTGCTGTAATAGTTTTCTCAGTCCATACAATTGATGAAGTAAAACCACCACCCATTGGTAGAATAGCAAAAGGACCACTAGGGTAGAAATGTTCTATCGCTGTGTTGCTATGATTCCTTCCGTGTCTTATGTTACATATTATGCAGCTCTGACCAAAGTTATAGTCAATTGCAGGCATGTCCAGGAGTTTGCGAAGCTTAGACGCCTTGCCATCGGCACAAATTACTAAACTTGCCTTCAGCTTTGTTCCATCAGCAAGGGAAACCTCTGCAAAACCTCCACTCCTAGTCAATGTCTCGTAGGGTGAAGATGTTATATAGTCAAACCTTATACCTTTTTTTATGTCTTTAGCTAGTTCTTCTGCTTCTACTACATATCCCATTGGCATATTATCTACGAACTTTTTATCGTAGTGCACCGAAGTGCATCCTCCTTCGTCATAGATCATAATATGGTCAATTTTTCCGTAGCCGGCTTTTTCCTCCCAGACACCGTAGAATTCAAGTATTTCTTTAGACCGTCTTGCAATAGCAAAAACGCGATCCTTCATGTTACTTAGTAATGAATCTCTCTCTTCTAATACCACTGTAGAAACGCCTGCCTTTTCTAGGCCAATCGCGCAGAGAACACCATTTATTCCGCCACCTATGACGATTACATCGTAGTAAGAGCGCACAATAAAGACCGAAAATAATGTGGAGTGTGTCCGAGGGGATTTGAACCCCTGACCCACAGCTTAGAAGGCTGTTGCTCTATCCAACTGAGCTACGGACACCGCATCGATGTAGGCTTGCATATTTTATTAACTTAGTCAATAAGCCGTCCTACCCAACCTTTATTAGGTTTAAAGAGACGGATTTTCTTGTTTTGATTAAAATTTTTATGTACAATCCCAGCGTAATAATCCCAACTAATACGTACTTTTTTCCAGTGGTTTATCCAGATAAAAGCAGCGAAATCTGTTTCTTAACAAGTGAGTCTGTATCACATGGTCACCCTGATAAAGTGGCTGATAGAATTGCTGATGAGGTGCTTGACTATTACATTTCAAAGAACCCAGAGGCGCATGTTGCGGTAGATGCCCTAGTAACTGTAGGGAGAGTTTTCATCGCTGGTGAAGTTTACGGTGTTAATGTTGACGATGAAGAAGTCGAAGCACTGGTTCGTGCTGCACTTCGTGACATTGGCTATGAAATGGAAGGTTTTCACTGGGAAACTGTCTCTATCTCGGTGATGATACATGAGCAGTCGAAAGATATAATACAAGGTGTGAATCTAGGCGGCACCAAGGGCGCTGGCGACCAGGGGATAATGTATGGCTACGCCATAAACGAGACGGAGTCACTCATGCCGTCCCCTATTTTTTATTCACACCTGGTACTGAGGAATTTGTTTTCGGCGATTCGAAGTGGAAAAATTCAAGGCTTGGGCCCTGATGCAAAAACAGCTCTTACAGTAAAATACGAAGGGCGTAAGCCTGTAGCTTTGCATAAGGCTGTTATTTCAATACAGCATGATGAATGCATGACCCAGCGCGATGTACGGGACATCGTATATCCATACCTTGTTGAGTCCATCCCAAGAGGTTGGATGTGTGCAGATAAGGATTTCTATGTTAATCCCACAGGACGGTTTGTTGTTGGTGGTCCAGTAGGCGATACGGGAGTAACTGGCCGTAAGATTATGGTTGATACTTACGGAGGGCACGTTCCCCATGGCGGCGGTGCTTTTTCTGGTAAAGACCCAAGTAAGGTCGATAGATCAGCAGCTTACATTGCACGGTATCTCGCTAAGAACATAGTACATTCTGGGCTAGCGGATGAGTGTCTTGTTCAGCTGTCTTACTCCATAGGTGTTCCACATCCGCTTACGTTTAGTGTAAATACTTTCGGAACGGGAGTGGTAGACAATAAGAAGATAGAGAAGTTTATATCAGAGACTGTTGACCTTTCAGTTTCTGGCATATGTTCCCGCTTAGCGCTTCTTGATCAACTTTATAGCCCGACGTCATGTTATGGGCATTTTGGAAGGTCACATGCACGCAGTTTCTCATGGGAAAAGCTTGATCTGTCCCTGTATTTAAATAGGGAGTTCGACCCAAGCTATCTCGCAGAAATGCACTGTACCGTAACTACATAGTTTGTCTTAACTAAGTGCATAATTTGGTATCTTCCTAGAGTTTCCGCAGGACAGTCTAGGTATATTTTTTCACACCGTCACCAGCATGCCGTCTTCCAAGTTTTATTTTACAAGATTAGCTAAATGTCATGTTCCGATATGCCTGTCCCAGCGCGTGAATGAACGTGTTTTCGTGGATTCGTAAGATATCCTTTTTCATTATTCAGAAAATAATCTGCTATGGCGTTAGATTTAAATTTTTCATTTCTTCCATTAGTGCACCGTAACGCGTTTCATTTTTTTTCTAAAATTTGTCTGTTTCGCGTTGGGTAGTTTCAAATGGCGAAATCGATAATTTCATTTTAATACTTTAATATTGCATAAGAATCGCTTTCGCTCAGGCTCTTAAGGCGAGTGATCCCGAAACTGAGAAGAAGTTGTGTAAAAATAGTCAAGACAGCGGCAACATTCATAACAGTGGGAGTAGCGGGTGTGAGACTAATGGCAGCTATGAACATGGTATAGTCGCTGTGTACAACGGTACCGCAAATGCGCCCACGTGGCCGAAGGAGAAAAAAAGTAGCGGTAAAGATGGCGAAGGTCCTAAGGCGGTTGCTGAGAACATTGTAGCTTTGACTGACAAAGATAAGAAGATAAAAATTGCAGAACACCTCACAAAGTCTATCGAAGGCGGTGAGGTTGTGGAGATTCGGTCTGTGTCTTCGACTTCGGTGATGGTTAATGCTTGTTATGATCTGCTGAGTGAGGGGATAA
>NZ_JAQLOH010000016.1 GCF_028204095.1 Candidatus Anaplasma sp. TIGMIC | reverse complement strand
TAGCGCATCAGCTAAGAAACCTACTAAGAGTCCCCGGGTTCGCGTGAGCTCTGGTAGCAGCACTGCGACATCCCGCAGGAAAGATGCTGTGGCCAATGCAGACGCGCCTATCACAAAGGGTAAGATTAAGGCTAACCATGTGCTACCTGCGCAGGCTGCTAAGAATGCTCGTGCGGCTGCGGACAAAGCTTTTGAACGGGACCATGGTGTCATCATCCCTGCACGCTCTGAGCACGCGGCGGAACCGCAAGACAAGAGCCGAAGGCAGGAGTTCTTCAGGATCAGGGAGCTGATAGCCAATACGGCGCACCACATACGAGACAGTAGAATAGTTAGGTGGTTCCTGGGGTAGAGGCGCAGTCACAGTTTCTTGCTTTCGCCTGTGGGGATGTAAGGTATGTGGGGTCCTGTCCTGATGTGCTTGGCTATTGTGACCGCATCAGGGGTGGGGGAGCGCCGCATTGCTGGCGCCGCGGGTGGTTTGTGCCGCCATCTGTTCCCGTGCCGACTCCCTGTGCTTATGCGCGGCATCCGGTTGTTTTTCTAGTCGCGTAGGCGTCCCTTCACCAGTGGCATGATGATAGTTGTTGACCTGAGCCAGGGGCGTGGTTTTTTCCGTTGTTGGATCGCACTTTTGTCTTGGGGCAGTGTTGTCTGTCCGAAGGTGGGGTGTGTGCTGCGCTATTTCGGTATTGATTCAATACGCATGCATCGGAGTGCCTGGCCCCGATAGGCGTGTCGTGTATCGTTTTCTTCTGCATGTGGTGTAGCAACGTTGATATTGTGTTATGGTTAGCACACCAGTTCTGTTGGCCCATAAAGGCGGTGCCGTATCACAATTGGCTGGGTTGTTTTCTTAACTAGGGATTTTGACTCAGCGGCATTCCCGGGAAGCACGTATTGGATCATGGCGCATGTTAGTTGTGCGCGTATGCAGCTTTTTTCAAGCTTAATGCTGCGATGGTGCCCGGTGTGCCGCAAAATTTCTCGAGCAATAATGAAACCCGCTGGCACTTGCAAATAGGCGCGTAGTTCCGTGTTAGACCAATGACCTGCAGGGGCTACTATCTTCAAACAATGCGGCTCTGCGATATCTGTAGAATTAAGGACGTGTGGAGCAGGTTTTGTGCTAAGTGTGTAAGCATGCCTGCAAACCTATACCAAGGGCATTTGGTATGATCTTCCAGTGGAGAAAACCACGTTTGTGCGACTAGGGTGCGTCCACATAAGGTGCTTTTATTCAACCTGTTGCAGCAGCTATTTTGTTTGGCTTGGCATGCTTGCGTACGGGGTTCTACTCCCAGTAGAAATACTGTTCATTGCTGGCACGCGACCTGCCACATCACAAATTTTTATATTAGCACGCGCTGAGCCGTAGTAGCGCAATCATAGCACAGCCACCATACTCACAAGCTTCTTGATCGAGCTACCATTGGCCTCACAAATGAAGCAAGAATGATCTGGGTAAAATATTGGCTTTAGAGAAGCAATTGGGATATCAGGAAAGATTCTGTACCTGTTCCCAGACGACTTTGTGAAATGAGCGGCCCCAATGCTATTTATGAATCGTGGCACCATGGCAGGATATCATCGTATGCAGGTGCCTTATTATGTGGAGAGCCAGCACGAATTTGTACCGTACGGTTACACACGGCGTGTGGTGTGACCACAGAAATGCAATAGTAACGCATTAAATCCTGGACTTGAAGGCGCAAACCTGTGCTTCTAGGCGGCTATCTAGGTTTTAGCTCCTCCTGGTACAGGGTCTTCATCAACGCGGGGCTTTGCAGTTATGCACTCAGTACCATGACTAATAAAACTGCCGTGGCAGGGAATTACCTGAGATTAGCATGCACGTGGTACTGCAGCCAAGTGCAGTATGTGGGTGCTCTTCAATAAGAGTTGTATCATTACAGATGAGATTTAGAGCTTGTCGAGTCTGGACAAACTAATACCTTGCACGTGGCAGCAAATGCGAGCAGTGTGCAATATAAAAGGCGCCATTCCAGCTGAGAGACTTAGTGCGTGGCTTAGCAACGTACATTTCCTTGGTGGGTTAACCCACTTTGTGCACCATTTGTGGTTTTAATTTGGAGCTTATAGCTGCAACAGGCTGTCTGAGTGATGTTGTAAACTGCTTGACATTTCCCATCCTTTATGGTGAAACGCCCTAGTATGTGTAGGGCACGTACTACGTGGTGAGTATTGGGAGTTGTCGCTGTGACACAACATAGTGAGAAAGATGAGTTTAACCGTGCTCGTCGAGGAAAAAACAGGTTTCTATTTACGCTTCTTGTTTTGCTTGTGGTGATGTTGTTCTTCGTGGCAACAATAAAGGTGAAGCTGTAATACTTTTCTTGCCCGGTGTGTTTTGTAGCACAAATTTTGTGTGTATACTTCGTGTCTGAGCCGTTACGCGGGTCTGCAGTAACATGGATTTTATATGCATGGTAAGTACCAGTCGTACGTAAAAAGCATAAAGCTTGTTAATTTTCGTAACTACGAGAAGGCGGAGCTAGAAAGTTGCGGCAGGTCCGTAGTGTTGCTAGGAGAGAACGGAGCGGGTAAGACAAACCTGTTGGAAGCGGTATCGCTTCTTTCAAAAGGGCCCGGTTTACGCAACGCTAGCGCGGAGTGTATGCAAAATAGTGGAAGTGCCACACCGTGGTTTGTAAATTACAAAGCAGTGGGGCGGGAGGAGATTTTTTCCGTAGATATTGCCAGAAAAAATAACAAGCGCAGTGTGTCTGTTGATGGCAAAGCTGCCCTGTACAACACATTGCATAAGATTTTGTGTATGGTATGGCTCATCCCACAACATGACCATATCTTGCTTAAAGCCCCAACAGAACGACTCCGGTTTTTCGATAGGGTTGTCCACATATTCGACAAGGACTACTCGTCTAACATGGTAAAGTACGAAAAAGCCAAGCGTGACCGAAAACGCATATTACAGGAGGCCCCGCATCACGACCATTGGCTAACAAGCCTTGAGTCTATAATGAGCACGAGTGGTGTTAGCATAGCGCGTACGCGCTGCAACGTATTAGAAACATTGCACACAACTCTTAGCGCACATGCAACCGGAGCAGACTTTTTTAAATTTTCCATCCGTTTGGATAGTCAGGTCTCCAGGATACTAGAGCCCTCAATCGAGGCTGTTATAGCAACATACTCTGAATGTCTACGTAATAACCGTAAAACCGACGCAGCAAGGAATTGCACAACATTTGGCGTCCATAACGATAACTTTCAGATTCTACACGAGCCGAAAAACATGGTTGCCAGTAGCTGTTCTACAGGGGAACAGAAAATACTTTTGCTGTCCCTTCTATTGACGGCGGCAATGGCGAAGAGCAAAGCTGATGGTCAAGCACCGGTAATGCTGCTAGACGATGTCATGTCACACCTTGATGCCCAACACAAGGAGGAGCTTGTAACAATATTGCAAGATTTGGGCTGTCAAACGTGGATGACGGATGTCGACGTGAAGAACTTTAAAGGTTTTCAGGAGAGTTTCCAGTACTACCACATCGCGCGGGGCCAGATCAGTAAGATCACACCGTAGGGCGGAACATTCGGATACGTACAGCGGTCGTAAGTGTTGGGTTAGAAAGCACAAGTTATGTGTAGTAAACGGGATAAGTACCCCGCACCCAATAGTTCAAAGGAAAATCACGCGGTGTACTGAGCACGATGCGGATAATGAGGCACCGTTAGTTAGGGAATCTGCGTAAGAAGAAGCACACGCTACTAGGGCACGCAACAGCACAGCGTAGAGACCATCTTTTTCCGTAGCAGCGTGCCTACACAGCCAAAACATGCTACAAGCCGGAGTAGCAGGTCTTGCCACGGCAAAGCAGCTCAGAGCATTGTCATTAAGCGCAACTACATTCGCAACCATGGCTAATATAATGGAATGGCAATCAAAGATTGTATTCGACCTTACACCTTGGTGGCACAGCAGGCCATGTATTCAACAAGCGCCGACTTAACGTTTGAGGAATGCTACAGAGCAAAGCCAATAGAGCCACAAAGCGAGAGCCCATACAAGATAAATAAACCGCCACAACATCCTGCCAGTCACGATACATGGGAAGAGAAGCATGCAGTGACTAACAGCGTGCCCAAGGGCAGTGCATAATCCCGCCCTTGTTCCACACATACACGTCTCACAAGCCACACAACGCATTACCGCGAAAGGAGACGTGATATACAGCCACTTTCGCACTAATGCACAATGCTATAAAGCTCTATACTAGCTACCGGGGAGCACAAACCAAGATTAAGATTACGCCTCAGTCTTTCAGCCCAAGGCCGTTTGCGCTCCCACTATAACCTCCGACTAAAAGAAGAAGAACCTCTTGCTACTGTCACCCGTATCTTCACGACCTGTTGTTTCAGATTCACCTTCTTCCGGCTTTCTGGACTCCTCCTCTGCTAAGGATACGTCACTAACGCCGGGATCTGAAGCATGTCCTGTTACACCAAGGCCGTCTTCACTTTCTGCCTGATGCAAAGGTGGAGAGAGTGACTCAACAGCTTCGTTTTCGTTATCACCAGCGCCCTTAGCCCCTGCGAGCTGTGTATCGTCTCCCAACGCGCCCTTTGAATGTAGCTCATCCGCAGGTACTCCAACCACGTTCAGATCTGTTTCTTGAACACTGTCACTTTGTACTTCAGCCTTACCAGGTACCTGTGGCTGGAGCTCATCAACCCCTGATGCTCGCAAGTCCCCATCAGTCTTCGCCTTCTCTTGTTCACCTGAAGCTACAGAATCTTCCCTGGGCTCCTCAGCAGCGAGCGCAGGTTCACTCAGATCAGCAGCAAGGCTAGTAACTGCGGGTACATCCTCTCTTACGGCTGCTTTTTCACTATCTTCCTGTAGTACTGGAGCGCCATCAGACAGTTGGTTCTCTACGCCAGGTGCACTTGGTGCCTCAACTTCTGTGGCCTGCTGCTCAAGGGAAGAAACTGTCTCTAATTGGGAACTGCTACCTGCAGGGATAGCTTCTTGAGTCGTACCCAAGCCTTCGCGTGCAGCTCCAGGTGTTTGAGTCACAGCAGGTTCGGCTTGAACGTCGGACTCAGAACTTTCGGTGTCGACTTTTGCGGAATCATCTTGTGATTCTTGGCCATTGCCTTGCACTGAAGACACGAGATTGTCACCTTCAGCACCTGTGTCACCTAGAGAGCTTGGCTCCGTCACCACTTGTGTTTCAAAGAACCTCACGTGTGCCCTAGTAGGAGGCACAACAAACTCCATAGCTACTTCACCCTCATAGCCAGGCATGGGCGCGAGTTCTATGGCTTCAAATGCATTTGCGTAAGCGCTAACTTTCCCACCTTGCACAGAGTCAGCCACTGGATCAAGGAAATACAGCTTGCCGTATTCACTATGCACCATGTTAGCGGCCTGATCGCTGCTGACAACATCGTCTCCAACAAACAACACCAACTCCTCCAGCATACGCCTGCCGGAAACAGCCCTACAACCTTCTTGCCCGTACTCTCCGCGCTCATTAACCTCGCACGCCCATCCCTCGTAGTAGCCATCGCTTTCTTCCGATATTTTACTACTGCCGATATGGTAATCACTAAGCTCGATATCTATCCCATACATATACGCCATCCTCCTTAACCTTCAATACCACAACATTTAGGGCGTGAGCTCGACCAACAAAGCGCGGCGCGACACTGCGACTGCCGCATAAAGCATACACATCGCTCTCAACCCTTACTATAGCCCATAGGCACAAATAACACACAGTTCTGTAAGGTGTGGTAAATATAACTGCATACACGCACATACTCAACACTTTCACGCTTTAAGTGTTAATACTTAAACGAATACCAAAGACGCATAAACATCGCATGCTAGATTATGCATACAGAACTGCGTGGCAGTCTAACAACCTTGGTGGCACAAATCAAAGCTTTCGTGGTTAGTGTGAAATATCTTCAGGATTTGATAAGGGTTGTGAAGTGCAAAGTACAAGCCTATGTTCTAGGTAAGTGCGAAAAACATACTTTTCGCTGTTGGTATGTACCAGTAGTACACTAAGTACTACATATAGTCAGTACAGACAGTTTTCTCTTTACAAAATGCTCAGTAGATCATATAATTGCGTGCGCAAACGCGTACAGTTATATCACAGGGAGTGTATTATGATACTTGATGATTTCTCGGTTGCATCTGTTGTGGCTGCCCCTGCATCCGATGGTGACTTATCGGCTTGTGGGTATTGTTCCGACATGCAAGGCCTTACGTTGGTGGAGTCTTACAGCTACGGTTCGGGGGATGATGGTGAAAGAGTCACTATGACTTTTGACAAGGAGAATGCTGGTGGGGTTGAGCAGTCTTTGATGTTCGATGCTGTGGTGAGTGGAGATAACGATGTGAAGCTGGACAATGTGTTCCTGTTCGAAACTAGCACGGCTACTCCAAGTGATAACCAGGACGGGGATCCGATTTTCGGGTCAAGTAAGCATGTTTACTTTGGTGGCCTGAAGGCGACTGCGACAAATGAAAAAGTGACTGAGGAAGGAAGTGAGGAGTATGGTGGCGCCGTAAGCGAGGGGTCCATGATACTAAAGGCTAGAGGTAATAATAGCAAGTGTGATCTAGCTATTGTACTTGAACAGGATGGGAATGCTGCCTTAATTTCCGAGGCGGGGCTGATGTAGAAGTACGTTGGGCTTAATGTGGGGCGGGATGATCTGGGTTTCTGCCCCGCGGCGCTTCGTTTGTTCTTTGTGTGAGTGCGTGGTCTTTTGGTAGGTTTTCCCTTCTCCGGTGCTTGGTTTTCCTCAACTTTTGGGTGTGGGTACTTTGCCTGCGTTTATAGCTATGTTTGTATCAAAGGTTGATTCGTGGTGGATTGGCCATGCTGCGCGGTGATTTTCTGCGTGATTGTGTTGTGGTAACCAATTCTGTTTTATATTCCAGAGCTTGTAAGTACTTTATCCTCTGGCGCACGTCGGTGTGCGTTATATAAAATTCTTGATCACTGCTTGTTGTAGTGCGCTGCTTTTTTCCTTTTACATCCATCACATCACATGTACTTCGAGCAAGAATGTCGGGCTTGATACACAGTTGATGCATGCATATTCGTCTGGTGCGGGATGCAATAGGCATAAATTCGGCGCTGTGATGCACGTTTGGCTTCGTATCCTGGACATATAAACGCTTTGCGTCGCGATTGTGCGCCCCGGTGGGGTTCCCTGATTTACGCTTTTTGTCGCTCCGTGTCTAATAATGTCGCCGCTAGGGCGTGTACAATGCATGCACGTGTATGATGGTTAGGACTTAGTTCTTTGGGATGACTATCTCGGTGCCTGCAGAGTAAATTTGCGGCTAGATGCACACGTTGCTCTAGCTGTGAATAATCGCACTACAATGCATACCCACACTGTGTGAACTGCCTTTGCGCCTCACAGGTTTTGCAGTCCACCGTACTACGGGGAATAAGAAGGCGGCCTAATAGCTGCCACGTTGTTAGTGGTCTGTGCCGCGGCGCCGGGAATGCTCGCTTATTATGCGCTGCATCTGCATGCCAAAATCTTTGTTAAGTTTCGCGAAGCCCTTAGTTAAAACTGACGGAAGCGCAATAAACTCTCCTCTACCACTGATAGCATCTTCAAGTTTGGTTACCATCTCGGAGTCCAACGCTCCGTCACGGAGGCTTGCCAGTATGCTTTCTATAGCTTGAGCGGCATCCTTATACTTACTTAGGGGGTGAGCCTGTGGGTAGCTAGCGATATTACGAACGCTGCGAAGCTCACTGCATGCCACGTCACGAAATGCCAACTCTACGAGCTGCCGGAGAACGCTACCGCGGTCATGGTCCGAAATTGCCCCTATATTTACCATGATGCCCACAAGCTCTTGTAACGCACTACACACGTTGTCGTGCGGAGTCACCGATATCGCTTGTTGCGCTGCATCTACGGTCACGCGTCCAAAGGCCCTGCGCTCGCTGAGCATGCTTTCCAGCCGCGATGAACCTGCGTCGTTACCGCAGAGATACCTTTCGGCTACTGGGAAAAGTGAAATAGCATCTTGAGTAACCCGGACAACGTAAGTCGGCCCGGCCTCATCCCGAAGCACAACCCTGTCTTCGCCAACATCAAGCGCTGTTGCCTGCGAAAGGATGGACGACAGCACTTCACTGCTAAATGTAAAACCATGGCGCACCATGTGGCTCACCATCGTGCTTATATCTCTGTACACGAAATCTGCCTCGGGTATCAACTCCACCGAATTACCTTCATGGTACCCGATGCGCACCTCCGAAGGGAAAAGTGCCCTCGATGCAGTCCCAGCGTCCAGCGTGGTGAATTTCTTCTTAAATTCCTCCACGTAACGACCTTCGGCGAAAGTCATCCTTGCCCGCTTCCTACTAATATTGGCGTATGTAATCACGTCTATACTTGTGTGGGTTGTGTTAGGGCATTGTGTGCAATTTTTATTAAAAAAATAATAACCCAGACGTTAAATTGCCGCCAAACGAAGAGGAATAGGCCCGCAAATTTTTTGCACAAACCAATCCCTGAAGTCTTACATATCGCCTAACGAAACCTTTTGCCGAAACGCTATACACAACGTACCCAGATACGCTGCTACCCCGATCCCGAGATGGCAAAACAATGCCGGAATCCTAATCAGCGGTCCTAAAAAGTAGTATGGTTCCAATATTGCATTAACCATAATCAGTACGGCGACCATTACTGTGGCAGCAAATAATACATGTGCCAACTTAACTAGAAGGGTTTCGCTACTCTCGTACAATTTGCGTTTGCGTAAGTACGCTGCTAGAAGGATGGCGTTAGTCCAGGTCCCTAACGTGCCACCGATTGCTATGCCCACCTGACCGTACTTGTCCAGAAGCATGTAGCTAAAGAGAGCATTCGTTGCCAACGCGATGATCGAAAAGACCGCTGGCATCCTGAAATTACCGCGAGCGTAGAAGAATATACACAGTATTTTTGAGATAACAAATGCAGGCAAAGCCACGGCTAAAACTACCATCACACTGGCGGTATTACCTATAGCCCAGTAGTCAAACTGGCCATAGTTCAGAAGAGTCATTAGTACGGGTTCCGGTATTGCTATTAGCGTTGCGGCGGCGGGTATTATCAAGGTCATGCCCAAATCTAATGCACAATTTTGTTTTTCTATCATCTTCTTCGTATCGCCACTGCTGGCTAGCTTTGCGATAGTAGGCATAAGGACAAGGCTCATGGACACCCCAACAAATGCTTGGGGCATCTGGTTCACGCGATCGGCATAGTAGAAATATGTAATTGCGCCTGGGATGTAGCTTGCAAACACTGTATTTATCCACACGCTGATTTGTGGCATGCATCCGCTGAATACGGACATACAAGACCTCTTCGCGAACATCTTAATGTCTGCATCGATACTGGGGCGAATGACATTGATTTTTACTTTTCTGTACGTTGCCATGTGAACAGCAAAGCAACACTGCACTATCCCCGCAATGAAGACCGCTACAGAAAAATAGTACACCGGCAGGGCCAAGTGGGGCATGAATGCACTTGTTACTATGCATGTGTTCAGGATTATAGGCGCAGCAGCTGTCACGTAGAAACAGTTATGTGTCTGTAATACGCTTCCTATAATCGACGTTATCGAGATTAACAAAAGATACGGAAGCATAATCCTGGTAAGGTTTACGGCAAGGCCGAACTTGTAGGTACTACCCAGAAAACCCGGCGCAAACACACTCAAGACCTTGGGCGTAAAAATCATGAGAAGGGAGCAAAGTACTATCAAAAACACAAGCAAGATAGAAAAGATCTGGTTCGCAAATTTTTGTGCAGCTTGTGGTGTTGACAGTTTTCCTGAATACAAGGGAACAAAACTGACACTCAAAGGCCCTTCTGCAAAATACGCTCTGAAAAGATTGGGTAGACGAAACGCCGCTAAGAACACGTCCGACAGGCCTTGAGAGCCAAGGTGATACGCCACCAAAGTGTCCCGGGCAAGCCCCAGAATTCTAGACAAGAAAGTTATGCAGCTAAACTCGAAAATTTTTTTGAGCATAAATTGACTTTATCACGCAAAGTCCCAACAATACGCGAAGACCGCACCGTGGCACGACTAGACCGATTATAGAATAATGCGATCACATGTCAATTTGTTTAAAAATACGCTCGGTCATCGAGTTTCTTCTTGATGTGGATCCGATAGCGTTCAGTTTTTGGTTTTTTGATGTGCATTGGTACGCACTTTCCTACGTTTGTGGCATTTTGTTTGTATACTTATACATAGGAAAAGTTGGCCGGTACTTACCTGACAAAAAGCAGCTACTAGAAACCCTTACATCGTGGATGGTTTTAGGAGCTGTTCTTGGAGGTAGAATTGCGTACGTGTTGCTATACAACCCAGGTTTTTACATACAATATCCTTTTGAGATAATAAAAATCTGGCATGGGGGCATGTCATTCCACGGCGGTATTGTTGGGGCTGTTGCCTGCACTTGGATTGTGTGTCGCAAACACAATGTTTCCTTCTTACCACTAACAGATATGTGTGCATGCTCCGCGCCAGTGGGCATCTTTTTAGGACGCATTGCCAACCTGATTAATGGCGAGCTGTACGGCAAAGTGACAGAATCATGTATAGGGGTGGTATTCTCAACAGATGGCAAATTTCTGCCGAGACACCCTTCACAGATATACGAAGCATTTTGTGAGGGATTTATGCCGTTTGTAGCTTTAAATCTTCTTTTTCGCTATACCAAGATAAAAAAATACCCTGGTGTTCTTTCGAGCGTATTTGTTTTTTGGTACTGCGCAGCCAGATGTACAATAGAGCTCTTTAGAGAACCTGATGCACACATAGGATATGTGGTAGGTGACTGGATAACAGTGGGCATGATCTTATCGGTCTTGGCACTAGGGTTATGGGTGGCGGTTTATATAGCAGTAGTAAAAAGCTCAGGAGTAAAAACTACAGACTAGGCTGACAGCACGCACAACTTTTTGACGCCGATAAATATCGGCATTTGCTTCTCTTGTGCAGACATAAAATTAGTTGTGGTACAAAAGTATATCGCGTATAGTCGCACCGTGATAATTATGCTATTGCTGGTATGCATTATAGTATAACGGATCGCAGTTTTATGTCTTCTCGGTCGTGAAATTGATGAAACCCAGTAAGTACATGGCAGATATAGAAGCAGGATGCAGCCCACCGCAGCTGCAGCAGAGCATTTTTCTGAACAACAGGAATGTGATGTTACACCCCGATACATACATAAATGACATTAGTTCCGTTGTTCCTCAAGGTTCCAGGGTGTGTGCACTGGATGAGAAATGTGGTGAGCGAAATTCTTCTATTGAGCTATAGTTCGATCTAGGAAGTATTCAGTATACAAAAAGCGTTGAAGGGGATCTATTCGAGTCGTTGCGAGTATGTACAGTGACGGCTGCGAGATTTTTCCGTATGTTCTGTCGTCAGCACGTGTGGCGGTAAATGTGCTTATGTCTCCAGCAAAAGCACCGCCGTCTTAGCGCAGTAAAATACATTGGGTCCATGCGTCTGGAGATTGCTCCTGGGGTGCTGTTTTCAGGTTGCCAACGACAATAAATTACGTGAGAAAACAAGCAGAGGTCGTTAGTCCCGGCGGACTATGGTGCCTTCTTATCAATCACGGTACATACGGTAGCTGTGGAGAGAGGCAAGTACGGTTGTTATTTCGTGCCACAGCCTAACGCTTGATAGGATATCTTACGGCTAAAACTATGGTACGATTCTTAAGATAGCAAAGAACTGCAAGCAGCCCCTATGTAAATAGTCCTGTACTACTACGAGGAGGTATGGTTTTAGCTAACATATTTTTCAGTTTAATAGAGATGATCCATTTCGC
The DNA here is from genome assembly GCF_028204095.1 of Candidatus Anaplasma sp. TIGMIC. Taxonomy (GTDB): domain Bacteria; phylum Pseudomonadota; class Alphaproteobacteria; order Rickettsiales; family Anaplasmataceae; genus Anaplasma. The sequence continues at coordinate 14,190 of NZ_JAQLOH010000016.1, read as the reverse complement.
TGGTGGTAGGCTGGCGACAGTTTTACTGATGACACTGAAAAACATACGCATAGCAGCGATGGAAAGCACGAAAATCGTCTTATGCTAGCTTTGTTAGCCTCAAATAATCAGATAGTGAGAAGTAAACTAAGACACTCTGTTCTTCCTTCTATGGCGGATTCTCATACTATATTCAAGGTAGTGGCGGTTGTTAAGAATTACTATCTGCCAAGGCACTTGGTGCGCTGGCATGCTTACCGTAGGTTAATTTTAATACGAGGCACTCCGGCTGGCCCTTTTTATGCATCCACTCATTTCTCGTATACAAGCTTGTGTGCAAAGTACACACTTTTTCTGATCCTATATTTACATACTCCACAGGGTGTGTTTCCAGTGAGTTCATCGTATGAATACGTTGATGCGGCCATATTGTGGTTCTTAACATGAGTTGGTGAGCACTATGTTAAGGTAATCCTTTTGCGTCGAATGTGCTACATTCGACACCTTGTGGGGCACTGTGAGCACCACTTAAATCCTGTGCCATGCAAGAGGCAGTACAAGTACCCGGTAGCTACTTTTTATGGCTCATTACAGCATTTAAAAAGGGAAGGTCTCCAACGCAAACGGATTATTTTTCGTACTACGGATGCGCAGTGTGTAATGCTCAGCCCAAATTTTTAGTTAATACGGCTCCCCAAACATCGGTTGAGGTCGTTTGTATTCCCCAAATGAGCCATAGTGCAGTGTATCGATGTGCGTAATTTGTGCATGATATTATAAGCATGTACAATTGTATATGCGGCTTATTCTGTCGCGGCTTCTTATTTCCTACGGTACAGCTTTGATTGTTCTTCATGGGAGGGGGACGATGTCTTACGAAAAATCCGTTATTCCGTATACCAATAACGCGCTATACCTGCCATCGGAAGAGGTACGTGGCGACGATTTTCTTCGTGACCAGCTTGACACTCTAATAGAGCACATGTTTGAGGTCATGTATAAGAACAACGGAATAAGCTTGTCGGCTGTGCAGGTTGGCGTGCACAAGCGCGTTTGCGTGCTGGACTTGAGCCGTCTGTATAGTAGTAAAACCCGCAAATGTAGCAACATCGACCCTAAGCACTACAATTCCGCCTGTGGTCCCATGGTTCTGATAAATGCCGTTGTTACAAAACGGTATGGCAAACTGTTGGTAATGGACGAAGGATGCCTTTCCGTGCCCGGATCGCGTGCAAAGGTAGCCCGGAACGAGTACGTGATTGTTAAATACTTAGACCGGGAAGGCCAAAGCAAAGAACTAAGGGCACAAGGCTTGTTGGAGCTGTGTCTGCAACACGCTATAGACCACATGCATGGTGTCGTAATCACGGAGCGTGCGGAACACATGCAGAGTGGTTTGGAATTGCACGCCATGGACAAAGCATTGTACCCCGAGTATTCCAAACTTTTGGAGCTCAGAGGCCAAGACCAGAATACCCCCCCCCTACGACCTCGCGCTACTTCTACTACTCTTGATAGCATCAGCTCTTCAGCATATCCCGGCACAGAACCCCGCGCTCGCGCGCCATAGCTAAAACGGCGTGCCACCGAACGCAACCCCTAACAAGGGCACACAACACCAAAAAATCAAACCTGGGAGTAAACTAGCCCTGTTGAAGCCGAGCCAAGTCAAATGCCTTAAGCCTGCCGGCAAGGGCTTTGACCTTGCGAGCTGCAGTATTTCTATGGAATATTCCCTTGTTCACGCACTTGTGAATATTGGACTCAGCCTTCCTGAATGCAGCTACTGCATCTTCAATTGGACTGTTGTTATCCAGCGCCGCCAAAAAGGCCTTCACTGAGTTACGTACTCTACTTTTTCTTACCCTGTTAGAGCGCGTACGCCTCTCTATAACACGCACCATTTTCTTTGCGCTAGAATGATTTGGCATACCTTACCTATCCCCATCTTACACTGCCCCAAGCAATCTACATGGAATTTCATATGATTGCAAGTCCAGTCTAGAGCCTCATCGCACGCCACGTCACTATAGGCGCAAGCGCTGTACTACTGTTCACAACACGCAATAGTTAGCTGTCCAGGCACACATGAAAATTTGTATCAGCCTCTGTGGCCAAAAGGGTATAAGCACGGGGTGCTTGTGTGTCTACGGAGTAAAAACGCATGCGTGGCGTCGTCGCCCGATGGTTAAATCGCATCTGCGTCACATAACCGCACTTACTGACTTGGCCCACAGCTCAAGGATGTTGCCCATTTTTTCGTCAGGTACCCTGTTGTGTATAAGAAACCTTGGAAAAGCATACCAAGGACAGAGGGGCCATCGGCGGCCAGCGACTGTGCCGTAAACGCTTTGTATGAGAGGCATTACAGCAAGAATAAGGATGAATTTGCAGTCGAGATCCGGTGTAGCAAAGCTCTCAGCCCGAACTGCGACACCATTAACATAAAGCTCGTGCAGGGTGTTGGCGGCTATCTATGGAGGCTTGTACAAGCCCCTGCGTTATGTCACATCTAGGTCACGACTTCCTTCGATCATAAGCTCTTTGAATTTTTGCATAAACTCCTCACGGGACAAACCCGGCTCTATGTGCTGAAGGATGCGCAGAGTTGCCTTCCCCCGCTGTTTTTTTAGCGTAATATAACTATAAGGCCAAAACTTCCCTGTATTTAAGGCCACAGGCACTACAGGCATTTTAAGCTGCTGGTACAGCATAGCCACTCCCGCATAATAGTTAGCGTCGGTACGGTCATTCTTCAGAGTTCTTGTTCCCTCCGGAAATATTATTATAGTACGCCCCTCTTTAGCCCTGGCAGCGCACTCCCTTAGCATTTTCCGTAGTGACAAGGTTCCACTTTCGGGCTCGATGAATACCATGCGCAGGATTTTTTGGTATATACCGAACACTGGTATAAAAAGAACCTCGCGCTTCATCACGAAGCATACCCTTGCGAACTCAACGAATAGTATCATCGTCTCTAGTGGAGACTGGTGTTCGGCTGCCACAATGTACGGCCCGTCGGGTAGCTTGTCTCTTCCCTCAACTTCATATGAAATGCCGTCTATAGCCCTACAGAAGAACAAGATAACCTTCACGCCCGCAACAGAAACTGCGTTCCTTAATCCTATGGGTACAACTATCAGCCAAGGAACTGTTGCCACACAATAAAGAATTGAAAAAACGACCAAAAAAACGTAGAATAACAACTCTGCCTCCCTGCGGTGCTGCACGGTCTAGGATAACAGTGCTAAGGGCGGTGTAAAGTTTTTTCAGCTGAGGGGTTATGTCAGTAAGGCCCGTTGTTGTGCTTCCAGATAGTAGCCTGTATTTGTGCTCTGAGGAAGTGAGTGAAGCTGATTTTGGTGATGGGTTCAAGGAACTCATAGATGACATGTTCGACACCATGTATGCGGAGCATGGTATAGGTCTTGCGGCTGTTCAGATTGGCGTGCATAAACGCGTTTTTATTGTGGATCTCAGCGACAGGTCTGGTAACACCAGCGAGTGCGACGAGTCCGATGCGGATGGGTATCTTACAGCCTGTGGTCCACGGGTCTTCATAAATCCAAAAATAGTAGAGAGATCTGGAGATTTGGTCGCGATGGAGGAGGGGTGCTTGTCCATTCCTGGGCAGAGGGAATGGGTAGTCCGGCATGAACGGGTTGCGGTACAGTTTTTGGATCAAAGTGGGCAGAACTCTGTGCTGCGTGCAGGAGGGCTGCTTGCCCGGTGTTTGCAGCATGAGATGGACCATCTAGATGGCGTTGTGTTCCTTAAACATGTGTCGAAATTGAAGCGCGACCTGGTTATGAAGAAGCTAAAAAAAGCCGACTGTCCTGAATATTCTGGGCTTTTGCAACGTAGACAAAGCCGCAATTGAAAACAGTGGAAAGTATGTGTGGGTAACGGTCATTTGTAGGAGTTTTCTATGCATGGTAAAAGATGGATAGAGATTTCGCGCCATGTGACTCCCAGCGGCTGTGTGTGGTGCTAGGATCCTGTATCTTTGGGTTGACCCCGGCGGGGTTATGTGATAGCGGATTACATGGCAGACAGCTGTGTTAAAGTTGCAAGTTTCCACGACTGCAGGATGCAAGTATGACAAATGGTCACGCGGAGCAGGGTCCGGATAGCCCTGCGGTTTTGGCAGAAGTTTTGAAGTTCTATCACGACAGTGGCGCTACCTGCACACTCAGAGACAGTCTAGATGCGGGTGATGCTGCGCAGATTTCGGAAGAAACGCGTGCGCGGCGACGCGACCCTGTAAAAAAGCAACATAAGACTGTGGAAACGAGCCTGTTGCACTGGGCAATGGAGGCGAAAACAGCGGCAATGAACTGCAACAATCTCGAGGAGTTACGTAGAGCGATATGTGCGTTTGAGGGCTGTGAAATCAAGAAGTCTGCTATGAACACAGTATTCTCAGATGGGAACGCATGTGCCAAGATTATGTTAATTGGCGAGGCTCCTGGCAGCAGCGAAGACAGGGAGGGAATACCATTTTGTGGGGCAAGTGGGCAGCTTCTAGATAAGATGTTTGCAGCCATAGGCCTGAGCCGTGCCACCAATATATACATTAGTAACTCTGTGTTTTGGCGCCCTCCAGGTAACAGAAAACCAACAGATTTTGAGCTTGAAGTTTGCAGGCCCTTCGTCGAGAAGCACATATCTCTAATAGATCCTGATGTCGTGGTAATGGTGGGTAGTACTGCTTGTTGTGCGCTCATGCAGACTCAGGATAGTATCTCTCGTATTAGGGGAAAGTTTTACGAATATACAAACAGCTTTCTCTCACGTACTATTGCAGCTATGGCTATTTTCCATCCCGCATATCTGCTCAGGCAGCCGCTGCAGAAGCGCTTGGCCTGGGAAGATTTGAAAATGCTCAGAGCTCACATTGAGACGCACAACATAAAGGTACGCTAAACATATCTCATATGACCTACTTTCGGTAGAGGTCATGGAGGTCAGTTGCCATAGCATCGTGGTTATCTTTAGTTCGTTATTAGTGTGAGTATTTATTATGAACCGCTGCTCAGCGCAGTTTTAGGGTATGGCCGGGTGCATTCCACACAAAAGTGCTATTGCATATTCAGGCGGTGGCAGTGCTTTCAGAAACACTTAGACAAAGAACTTGTTATCATTCTCGCGCGAGAAATGGTCATAGTAAATAGCCAAGATTATATGGCAAGCCGGTACTTGTGACATGGCTTAGTACGGTTACGCTTGCATGCGGATACTTAACAATGTAGCGGCATCCTCCATCTCTCTTAAACTACCGATAAAAATGGGAAATAGCACATGTTGTGTGTGCAGTGGACCACCATCATAAAGTAATGTTGGTAGGAGTGGTACGTAATGTTGATATCCAAACGTAGCAGCAATATTGTATGCATCTATGATGTTGTGATAGTCTTCCATAAAACCTCTCAATAACTTTATTATTGCCGCAACTGTGGCTGGTATCATATAAGTACGTGCCTTACGCACCACGTATCTTGATTACAAAAATCCCTTAGCTGCGCACAAAGATTTAAATTCTAGAGGAAGAGGTACTGCGTCTAGTAGTCTCTTCTTCTCTAGGTTCTTTATGTAACTCTGGGTATTTGTCCCTTTTCCTAAGAACATTAGCAGCTGTCATGTCTATGTGGTAGTCTTTGGGGTGGTTTGGGCTTGCAGGCGGCCTGGGAGCCGGATTTTTTTGTTTATTGAATATCATTTCGAGTGTAGAAAAAATTTTTCCTAATTCGTTCATAAAGCCTCCGAAGTGATTATAGCTTTGAATTGATTTGTTTACATGCACGGACAGAGTAGAAAAAATTAGCATGCTACCAGTGTGCGCAGAACATCTGCACAACATGTGTGTATTGCCGACTTGCGACATGGCTAAACGCGCTTGTATAAACAAGTGTTTATGACTCTACACAGATCTACTGAACTCCTGATGCATGTAGTAGTTACATCCCAGTTTTATTCCTGAACAGGCATGCAGTCTTCTATTTGTCCGGTTCAGGGTACAAATAGAGATGTCCAAAAAGTTTTGACACCATAGGGTAAACGACTTCTAGTGCAAAAGACTCCGCAAGCGCAGCGGCGGCAACTGTTTTTAAAACCTCAATTTATTTTGCGAAACAGGGCTTCCAAATTGATTTATGCACCACAGCTTTCAGGCTCACGCTGCCGTAATAATCTACGTTTTTGGCTAACTGACGGCATAAAACGCGCTATTATCAAGCCGTCAAGTTGTCGTGCCCCGGCTGTGAAGAGCAGACATCGCTCGAAAATGGAAAGTTGCAACATATTTTTATGGATTGCCAGACGCAGTGCGAAAATATCTTTCCATAATCTTGTAACGCCACCACGCAGGTTCGAGGTAATCTACACGCTACACTCTCTTTCCCACTAAGATCAAACAGAAACTGACTTTTTGCTTATTTCCGTACAATAGCGGTATTCCGTACTACCGTCGTGTCATAATGTTAAACACACGCCTCAATACGTCTTTACCGAATTCAGCTCCTAGAGCCACGATGTGGACGCAGCGATTTTGTGTCTCTTGTCTCAAATTTTTGAAAAAACTTATCATTACTTAACCTCTTGTAACCCAAAAACTTTGGTGTCAAACTACAAAAGACGACTTAACCTGCATGATCACATGCTGTTAAAAACATCTACCAACATTAGACTGCTTTGCTCCTAACATAGAGGCCCCGTAAAATTCAGTGGTGCGAACTACATCATGTGCAGATCTAATTCACTGGAGCATGCCGTATACAAAAGCATATAAGGAGTGCCAATAAAGGGAAAATGTTCCAATCTTTTTTGCTCAACAGTGCAACTTGGTGCTGGAAACACGCAAACGCATACAGTGCGACTGCAAAACTTTGCCTACAGCTCACTATTTCGGAAGATATGCCGGATGCTGTTTTTATTGTCATGGATATCAGCTGGAATCGCCACGCCCGACTTTTTAGTGAGTAAACCCTAAAAAATACTTAAAATATGCAACTACTAGGCAAGCCCAGGCTCGTCCAGCGCGAAGTTATTTTGGCAAACCTAAAGCGCCGATTCGGTTGCGTATTTCAAGAGCTTTTTCAAATTCTAAACTTTCTGCATACATTAGCATATCCTTGTACAACTTCGAAAGCTCGTTTTCAGTTAGTGCTTCTTTGGTCGTTGAAGTATTCTTTGTTTGTTTTCCATCTTTATTTCTGACCCGATCCTGCAAACTTGTGGAAACTACCTTGTTAATCCCACGGGGTTGTATGCCATGCCGTATATTATGCGCTTCCTGTATGGCGCGCCGGCGGTTAGTCTCGTCTATGGCAACCTGCATGGATTTTGTTATGCGATCTGCATACAATATCACTCTTCCGTGCACATTTCTTGCAGCGCGGCCGATGGTCTGTATCAAGGAAGTAGCAGAACGCAAGAACCCCTCCTTATCGGCGTCCAGAACGCACACGAGGGCGCACTCTGGTATGTCCAGGCCTTCCCTCAACAGGTTCACTCCAATCAATATGTCTAAGTCTCCTGTGCGCAGACTGCTGATTATCTCTATCCTTTCCAAGGTCTTCACATCGGAGTGTAAATACCCAACCTTGAGCCCCAGCTCGCGCATATGTACGGCGAGGTTTTCGGCCATTTTTTTGGTTAGGGTGGTAATGAGAACCCTACTGCCTTCAGCAATGGTGGCCTGACACTCACATAGTACATCAGATATTTGGCCAACTGCACTCTTGACGATGCAGACAGGATCCAGCAACCCCGTGGGTCTGATGATCTGTTCAACAACGATGCCAGAAGTGCGCTCAGTCTCGTAAGGCCCTGGTGTAGCTGAAACATACACAATAGATGGTTTTCTTTCTTCCCATTCTTCAAACGTAAGCGGCCGGTTATCGAACGCTGATGGTAAACGAAACCCGTGCGTAACCAAGTTTACCTTTCGCATTCTGTCCCCGTTGTACATAGATCTAATTTGGGGAACAGTTATGTGACTCTCGTCAACGAACATGATTGAATCAGGCGGTAGGTAGTCAAGTAATGTATTTGGGGGTTCCCCGGCAGCTTTGCCGCATAGGTATCTAGAGTAGTTTTCTATGCCCTTGCAAGTGCCGGTTTCCTTCATCATCTCTATGTCAAATTTGGTACGCTCCAGGATCCGCTCTGCTTCCATTACCTTGTTACACTTCCTGTAATGGTACACGCACTCCTCAAGCTCATCCTCGATCTTTGACAACGCCTGCATAAGAGTGGGCCTGGGGATAACGTAGTGACTGTTGGGAAAGACCTTAACTTTCTCGAGATTGGCAGTGACATCTCCGAGAGCATAATGCACTTCCTGGATGGACTCTATCTCCTCACCAAAGAATGATATCCTCCACACGTGGTCTTCATGGTGTGAAGGAAAAATCGTCACGATATCGCCTCTAACATTGAAGGTACCACGTTCGTACTGGAAGCTGCTTTTATACTGTAGCTCTACCAGTTTTTCCTGTAGTTTGCACATGTCAATCTTCATGCCTACAGAAAGTGGAAGAGTCATCTCAGAATAGAGTTCCGGAGATCCTAAGCCGTAGATGCATGAGACACTTGCCACAACAACAACGTCTCTTCTCTCTAGCATTGATCTTGTTGCGGAGTGCCGCAGCATATCGATCTTTTCGTTTATCAGAGCATCTTTCTCTATATACACATCACTGTGGGGTATATAGGCCTCAGGTTGGTAGTAGTCGTAATAAGACACAAAATACTCTACCGCGTTGTGTGGAAAGAACATCCGCATTTCTTCGTACAGCTGGGCAGCTAGGGTTTTGTTATGAGCTATTATGATTGCAGGACATTGTCTCTTTTCTATTACGGATGCCATAGTAAAGGTCTTGCCTGAACCGGTTACTCCCAGCAACACTTGCTCTTTGGTCCCAGTTTCTATCCCTTGCGCCAGTTTTCTTATTGCAGCAGGCTGATCCCCGGCTGCTTCGTACTCAGACGTTATTCTAAAATCTTGCATCAAATTACTATCCCGTGTCCCGGGGATTGAATATAATGTACCTTATATTATGTAGTAGCGACAGATGCAACTGGTGGGTAAGTCATTGGCCACATTTCTGTTGTGCGCCCTTTCTGTATATTTTGTCCTGCCGAATTTTATTGAGTCGGAGTTTTTTCTCTCGAAAAAGAAGGCAAATTTGGGTCTGGACCTCCAAGGTGGCACGTACTTATTGCTTGAAGTTGGTGTACAGGAGCATTTGAAAGAAAGGTTGTACAGCTTAGGGGATGAGCTACAGAGTTACCTTCAAAAAACAAAGGTGCCTTTTAAGAAGTTGTATGTGAAAGATAAATCCGTGGTGGTGCATTTGCAAAACCGAGAGGATTTGTCACAGTTGAAGGCATTCAGTAAAAATATAGAAGTTTCAGGCGCATTCCCACATTTTTTGGTTTCTTTCAATGAGGCTTATGCCAAGGCTGTCGCAAAAACCGTAGTATCCGACTCGATAGAAAATATACTTCGCAGGCTTGACAAATCTGGCACGAAAGAGATCACAATAAAGAGCCAAGGCGAGAATAATATTTCCGTGCAGGTGCCTGGTGTTCACAATGTTGATAATATAAAGTCACTAATAGGGCGGACAGCAAAGCTGACTTTCCATCTGCTTGAAGAGGTAAAAAGTCTGGCTGATATTAACCAAGTCAGTACAGATTTGCTGCACGACCAGGCGGGGAACGTTTACCCAGTGCTGAAACGGGTGGAAATAAGTGGTGATTCGCTAATAGACGCGAGTGCTGGTATGAACAGCCTTGGGAAGGCTGTAGTGCACTTTAAATTTGACAGTGCCGCAACTAAGCGGTTTGCGGAAATAACAAAACAATATGCGGGCAAGCCGTTTGCCGCGGTTTTGGACAATGTAGTGCTGACTGCGCCAGTGATACGAGAGCCTATTTTGGGAGGAACCGGAGAGATAAGTGGCAGGTTTGATTTAAATGAAGCTAAGGAGTTGGCAATTCTCTTAAAGTCCGGGGCCCTGCCTGCGCCACTAAGTGTTGTGGAAGAGAGAGTGATAGGCCCGAGTTTGGGTCAGAAGTCCATAGAAAAGGGGCGATTGGCTACTATATCGTCAGTAGTGGTTGTCTCAATCTTTGTGTTTATGTCTTACGGCGTTTTGGGACTTTTCGCTGTGATCGGTCTTGTTTTCAATATAGTCTTCATACTTCTTGTATTAACCTTGCTGGAGGCTACGCTTACTCTTCCGGGCATAGCTGGTATAACACTCACTGTTGGTATGTCCATAGACGCGAACGTTCTTATCTTTGAACGTATAAGGGAAGAACTACGTGCGTCTGGGAAGATCAGGCTCGCCGTGGAAAAGGGCTTCAAAAATGCTATGTCCACAATTTTTGATTCCAATATGACTACCCTGCTTGTCGCGATAATAATGTTGGCGTCTGGAAGTGTAACGGTTCGGGGGTTTGCAGTTACCCTCGGCGTTGGGATACTGTGCTCTATGCTTTCTGCAGTGGCGTTAACAAAAGTTCTTATAGATGCTGGTGTGCATTTTGGTTTTGTCAAACGCGTGGGTACTGTCAGATAATTCAGAACCTTTAGGAGTACTTTTATGAGTGGTGATGAATCTGGAAACGACGAAGAGATATTCTACTGTAGTGGCGTTGACGAAGAACACTTAGAGCCTGCAAGTGTTGGGCATCCCAAAATATATCTGAAGGTAAAAAGGGGGGAAACCAAGCCTTGTCCGTATTGTGGTAGGCAACTTGGGAGTTCAAACGTTGTGGGTCAGTAGTGGCTACAAGGCCTCAAAAGAAGAGTTTCAAGCTTTTTTGTAAAGATCCCTCGTGTTTGTGATATGTGTTAACCTGCGTACTTACTCTCCGGGGTATCCTTTAATGCAGTACTGCCCTTTTTTGGTTTGCAGGCATTATCATACGTCATCTTCAAGATGATAACTGTGTTGCAGGGTAGCTCAATTACCTACGTTGTGTCACTTCACGTGCAGACTGGAAGGCAACACTTCGCGCAATACGGAAGAGGTTAACCTATACTTTCTTCAATTGATTTTGGTTCACGATGCTCGAAAACTCATCAGATAGTGGCGAAGAAAGTATATAGCTGTAGCAAAATTAAAGCAGAAACTCAGCGCAGTTTTTTCGCATCACGTACTGGACAAAATCGCGCACAGTCCGACACTACTCAAACCGATGACCCTAACACTGCACAAAATCAGGAAAAAATGCTCGAATCACTACTGTTTTGATTGGAGGCCGGGATCGGGATCGAACCGATCTATAAGGATTTGCAGTCCTCCGCATAACCACTCTGCCACCCAGCCATGTTTGTCTAATCAGCAATAAATCCTGATCACATTTGCGACAAGAGATACAGCTTCTTCTTCGGACCTCTGGAAGGAATTACGGCCTATCATAGACCCATCTCCTCCCCCGTCACGCACGGCAGCAACCTCATCAAGCAAGTCGCCATCACTCTTTGTATCACCACCAGAGAACACTACCATTCTTCGTCCCGCGAAGCAACATTTCTTGACATACGCAACCCGCTCTGCAAGAGTCGCATGTGGATGTGATTTTACTTCATTACGCTCGATATAGCTGGTCGGCAACTTGACTTTGATAATGTTAGCACCGAGTGAAGCGGCAATGTGTGCAGAATAGGCAATTATGTCCAGCGCGGTCTCGCCCTTTTTGGACAGGTCTCCACCTCTAGGATAAGACCACACCACAACTGCCAATCCATGGGATTTTGCTTCGCGGATTAACTCTTTCGCCTCACTTACCATTGTGGTAAACGCAGCAGATCCTGGATAAATTGTAAGCCCTACCGCAGAACAACCCAAACGAAGTGCGTCTCTCACTGACGAAGTTATAGCTTGTGTTGGCGGGACCCCTGCGGGGGCCAGTGCTGTTGAGCTATTCAGCTTCAGTATTGTAGGGATCTGCCCTGCGTATTCTGCAGCACCGCACTCCAGCATTCCTAAAGGCGCGGCATACGCACTAAACCCACACCTTATAGCGAGCTTGAAGTGATAATGCGGGTCAAAGGCACTAGGATTAACGTCAAAACTCCGAACCGGCCCATGTTCAAGCCCCTGGTCAACGGGTAAAATCAACAGCCTACCACTGCCACCCATTTTGCCATGCGTTAGCATTCTTACAAGGTTGCCTTTCACACCCGGGTTTTCACTGTCATAACAGTCCAAAACACGCCTAACCTGCTCACTTAGACCCATATAACTCTACTGAAATTAACATAAAAGACCAGCACGCACGACGCACACAACGCGCCGCCCGTAAGCTCCCCAATTATAGAGCAGAGATCTCTAATTTCAACATGAATATAATGACCTAAGGCACGGCAGCACAGTGGATGTGCATGAGTTGGCATCAGGTATACCGTATAAAAGTCTCCTTTCCACGCAGCCCTGTGCTCGAGATCAACGGCCGTCATTTGTACCCGATAAAAGCGCGAGTGCCCTAAAGGTTGGGCAATTTCCGGAATTACTTAAACAAATAATAACAGGAAGTAGCTATAGCAGCACTGACAACGGGTGCTCAATGTAGAACTTGAACCTATTGAAGAACTTAGCAGCCAGGGCTCCATCCACCACTCTGTGGTCAACCGATAGAGTAACGGTCATAACGTCTTCGGCCACGATGCAGTCATCAACTACAACAGGCCGTTTTTCGGATTTTCCAACTGCCATAATGCAGGATTGAGGCGGATTTATTATGGCATAAAACTCCTTGACGCCAAACATTCCCAGGTTAGACACGGTCATGCAGCCGCCTTGGAACTCATGAGGCAACAATTTGCGCTCCTTAGCCCTTGCAGCAAGACTCTTAGTGACTTGTGCAATTGCGGATAGGCTCAACTTATCAGCGTCGGCAATCACGGGTGTCAGAAGACCATCGTCAATCGACACCGCAAACGCTATGTCAATGCTACTGTTCTGTATTATCTTGTCCCCGCCCCACGAAGCATTGATCTCCGGGAACTCTCTTAGCGCGAGAGCCACGGACTTTATCACGATATCATTCACAGTGATCCTGCCGCCTCCTAGCGCCTCCGAATCGGCATTTATTTTAGCCCGCATTGCCAGTAGCTCACCCACCATGCAATCCATTGCTAAGTAAAAGTGAGGAACATCACGTTTTGACTCCACAAGGCGCTCTGCAATTACCCGACGCATAGAGCTAATCGGCACGGCATCGCCATCCCTTTTTAGAACAACCGGCCCCGGTATAACAGCGATCTGTGCAGGAGTACTAGCATTGTCAGCCGCACGCACAATGTCCTCCTTTACGACCCTGCCATAGGGTCCCGAACCTTCAACTTTGCTTAAATCTACCGCCATCTGAGATGCAAGTCTTCTAGCGAGCGGGCTAGCTTTCACCCTAGTATCCGCTGTATTGGCTTGTGCAGCCTGTATATCAGCAGTGGAGGTCTCAGAAGCATCCACGGTTACAGTATCAACAGCAGGGCTATCAGCTACACTAGAATTTTCAACATTTCCTGTTGGATGACCAGATTGGCATGCAGCGAGCAGTGCAGTAGCATCGTCGCCGTCGACTTCCAACACAGCGATTACCTGGTTTACCGCGACATTTTTTGTGCCTTCCGGGGTAAGCACTTTGTGCAACGTGCCAGGCTCGTCCGCGTATTCAAACTCGATTACCGCCTTGTCAGTTTCGATGTCCGCGATGATGTCACCGGTCTTAATTTTATCTCCTTCATTTTTATGCCACTTTGCTATGGCCCCGCTTTTCATTGTAGGTGAAAGGGCCGGCATCAAAACTTTTATTGGCATATAACTAACTCAAACTAATAATCCCAAGGCAGGAATTACGTTTACAACAGTGAGATGTTAGTGTCAACTCACATGGCATGTTGGCCCTACTCTGTGTCATGGTCATGTATGTCCAAACAAGCTGTTATTTCAAGCAAGACAGCTAACGAAATAAGCACCCAGCGCACTATGTTAACGCGCTTCAGTACCAAAAAATCTAATATTTCGAAGATATTCTATGCAAACGTTGCCCGGTGGAGTTCTACATAACACACTGTATGTTGCGGCGCTGCATCATAACTCATTCCGAGGACCACAAAGACCTCGCCACCTTCAACAGTCTTAGCAAGATGCCCCGCGACAATGGCCTTGTTATCTAGGTTCATATCAGTCATCT
>NZ_JAQLOH010000015.1 GCF_028204095.1 Candidatus Anaplasma sp. TIGMIC | reverse complement strand
GGTCTAATGGGTCTAATGGGTCTAATGGGTCTAATGGGTCTAATGGGTCTAATGGGTCTAATGGTGGCGTTGTTTTCAGGTACGCACCTGGTTGCCCTGCGGGGCGGTATGTGGGTAATCGGTTTTTGATGAGAGAAGATAAATGCTGGTTGGTCCGAGTACTTATGCGTTATTGTGTTTGGGATGAGTGCAGCTATAGCGGCTATGGTGTGGAAGTGCGCAGGATATGAAAGTTACTATTTTGGGATGTGGACCTTCTGTTGGTGTACCATCGGTCGGGTGTGACTGCGCTGTTTGTAGATCGGGCCACGGGTACAATAAAAGGACAAGAACGTCAGCGCTGGTGGAAAAGGGGAGTACTAGAATTCTTATCGATGCCTCTCCGGATCTTCGTGAGCAAGCGCTAAGGCAGAATTTTCACTGCTTAGACGCGGTGCTTTTTTCGCACTGCCATGCAGATCACTCGGCGGGCATTTCCGAACTTCAAGCATTCGCTCCAAAAACGGGTCACAGTATACCGGTATATAGCGACTTTGGTACGCTAGCGCTGCTTGTGGCCAGTAACTCTTACCTTTTTATACCTAATAAGCCTGGCGCTCCATGGAAGAAGTGTCACTATTTAACTACCCAATCTGTCCGTCACAATGTGGTGTTCAACGTAGGTGAATTTGAGATTATTGCTATAAAACAGCATCATGGTGAGATAAGTAGCAACGGGTTTATTTTTGACGGGGCGGTTGCGTATTGCACTGATGTGAAAGCTTTCCCAAGTGCATCGTGGGAGCTACTAAAAAACAAGAGAATTCTAGTGCTAGGGTGTCTACGGTACCAAGAAGTGGGGGCTCACGCACATGTTGATCTCTGTGTAGAATGGATCAAAGAACTGAGGCCTGAAATTGCTATGCTGACCCACATGAGTCACGATATAGAGTACACGCAGCTAATGCAATATCTACAAGATCGGCTGCCGGGGCAGAAAGTTATAGTGGCGCATGACGGCCTGGAAATAGTGCTGTGATTCCTGATCTGTGAAGCTATAACTCCATAGGTACATGAAGTGCGATGGCTTCAGACAAGCTTAATGGAAGCCTTTCCAGCCCGTATTGGGTATCCGAAGCTATGCCAAAGGTCTTTGCAGGCGGAAGAAGCTTTTGTTCAAGGCCGCGTGCTATGCCAAAAAGTACAGCAGCTGTCGCATCTACGTAATTACAATCCGCTCCAGCGACTCGGTGTTCTATTCGACATTTTTCAGGTTCGAGCGTCGTATCAGGTATGCGTAATGTCGTGCTGCGGTTGTTACCACCCCAGCTGACAGTTGTCGGTGTGTGTATATCGTGGTGAGTATAGCGTAGGTATGATTGGACGTTAGGAGCGAAGAAGAGCATGTGCCTCTTTATGTGTGCGCACAGACCCCCAATGGAGTGCGTCAAGGTTTCGCTCATAGTTTTTCCGGGACGGTCAGTAAAGAACAGATTGGTGCCGTTTTTGTCCTGAAGATTCACGTGGATGTGAAATGCGCTTCCAGGCCTATCCAGATGAGGTTTGGCAGAAAAATCGAGCATACCATTAAAAGCAGCTGCAGTGTCCTGCATTCTTTTTACAACACACGTAAGATTGGTTAGTAATGCTGGTACATCCCTATCGGGCCCCATGCAAAGCTCATATTGCCCTACGCAACTTTCTGCATGGACACTGATATGTTTGGAGCCGTACTGCCCGTGCATAAGTGATTGCACCAATGGTTCAAGGTTTTCGCTAGAACACTTCACATAGAACTCCAGCTCAATGCCGACATATGGAAACACCTCAAAGTTTGAGTTGATATATGTTATGACGCGGTCAAGCATTCCGTAAGGGAGCTCTGGCTTTTCTTGTTATGTATGACGCAAGCAGATTGAGTATCCATGTTATGATAAACAACGTTAGCCCCAATGCATACGCCGAAGAGGTGTGGATGCTTTGAAAATTCTGATCACCAGTAAGTATTGTGGCGATTTGTACTGTTATTGTGGTAACAGAGTGTAGTGGATTAAACGTAAGATTCGCCGTTACGCCCGCGGCCATTAGCACGATCATGGTTTCGCCAATCACTCTAGATATAGACAAAATAACGTAACTACAAATGTCCGGCAGCGCATAAGGCAGGACAATATTCCATACGGTTTCCGCACGAGTTGCCCCCAGAGCCATGGAACCATACCTTAGTATTTTTGGCACAGATCGTAACGCATTTTCTATAAGCAGGGTAATGAACGGCAGTATCATTACTCCTATGGCTAAGCCCGCTACCAGAGCATTTTCTGACTGAGCATTGAGCCCACATAATTCGGCAAAACTTCTTATATTAGGCGACAGGAAGACAACGGCGAAGTAACCATAAACCACAGTTGGGATTCCACACAGGATTTCTAGTAAAGTGTTAAAAGAGTTACGCACTCTTTTGCTTGAGTATTCACTGACGTATATTGCCGAGAGCAGTCCCAGCGGTAGTGCTACTGTAACAGCAACTATGACTATTAGTAGCGTCCCACTCAACAGGGGTAATATACCGAAAGAACCCACCAATTTTCCGTTCACAATCTTAGAATCAGGGTTCCAAGTTGATCCGAAGATGAAATCCGAGAATGGCACTTCGGTGAAGAATAGTTTTGATTTGTATGCCAAACATATAGCAATCACTATTACCGTCATAAAGGACAGGGCTGTGGCTAATACCATAGCGTAACGCAAAACTCTGTACTGTTTATCCAGGTGTAGAACGGATACTAGTGCTATCGACACACACAGCACTGCAGCTGAGGGAATTGTACCGGTTCCAGTAGTTTGCAATATGAATCCTGCGGCAACCGCAATAGCGACGCCCACCGCAGTAGGTGTCAACAGAGCTCTGTGAAATGGTACCAGTCTATAGAGACAATACCCCACGGGCATCAATGCTAGAATTAAGGCCAGGGGAAGCATCATCTTGGGGCTAATTCTTGTTAGTCAACCTGTGACTAGTATGCTAATAATGTGGTGATTTGTACATCACTTTAAGTCTTTTCATATGAGTGTCAGGTCCGTAAATGGCATTAGAGGGTCATTTCTTAATTTTTTTACAAAACAAGGCCATACTTGTTTTCCTTCTGCGCCGCTTGTGGCCGAAGGTGATGCGTCACTACTCTTTACAAATGCCGGCATGGTTCCTTTCAAGCAAGCATTTGTCTCTGGCACCAGTGATGTGAAGACTGCCGTATCGAGTCAAAAATGCCTTAGAGCAGGAGGAAAGCACAACGATTTAGAGAATGTTGGATATACCAACAGACACCATACATTTTTTGAAATGCTAGGTAATTTCAGCTTTGGGGAGTACTTCAAGGATGTTGCAATAAAGCTGGCATGGGATTTTGTTATCAAGGAGCTGTGTCTCGATAAAAATAGACTCTGGATCACTGTGTATGTCGAAGATCAAGAAGCATACGACATATGGAAAAAAGTCACGGGATTTTCTGACAACAAGATAATAAGGATTCATACAGATGACAACTTCTGGAGCATGGGGGATACAGGGCCCTGCGGCCCATGTTCGGAAATCTTCTACGATTATGGTGAGGATGTTCAGGGTGGTTTACCGGGTACGGAGGGTAGTGACGGTGCCAGGTTTACGGAAATATGGAACCTTGTGTTCATGCAGTATTGCAGGGACAAAGATGGCAAGTTACATACGTTGCCCCGTAAGTGCATAGATACAGGCATGGGCCTGGAACGAATTGCAGCTGTGGTTCAAGGTGTATGCGACAACTATGATACTGACATGTTTCGTGCCATTATAGAGACATCCTGCAGAATTTTTGGGAATCCACAACATGCCGTAGCGCATCGTGTTATAGCGGACCATATCAGAGCTGCGACCTTTCTAATCGCTGAAGGTCTTGTGCCTGGTAATGAGGGAAGAAACTATGTTTTGCGCCGCATAATAAGGAGAGCTGTGCGCTACGCGTATCAGCTTGGTGGTAATAAGTTTTCGGTGCATGAGGTAGTTCCGGTGCTTACAAGGTCTGGTAGTCCGGGGTACATGGGCGAAGCGTATCCAGAGATAGTAGGTGCTGAGCAATTGATCATGTCCACGCTAAAACTTGAAGAAGAGGGGTTTGTTGATACTCTACGAAAGGGCACCGTCATTCTTGATAAGCATATTTCGGCCCTTGAGCGAGGTGACGTTCTGGCTGGTGAAATAGCGTTCAATCTCTACGACACGTATGGATTTCCTCTTGATATAACTTTAGATGTTGCCAGAGAGAAGGGGCTGAAGTTTGACGAACAAGGCTTTAATCAGTGCATGGCTGACCAAAAAGAGCGGTCCCGTAAGAACTGGGTGGGTTCTGGTGAGACGGCACTGCATGCAATTTTTGAGCAACAACTCTCAAAGTATGGATCCACCTATTTTGTTGGATATGATAACCACAGGATTAAAGCTGCGGTAAAAGAGATTGTGTACGCAGGCGAACTTGTGGATTCAATTGGAGTAGGGAAGCAAGCAACTGTAATCTTGGATGTGTCACCGTTTTATGCTGAATCTGGAGGACAAGAAGGCGATAGGGGATTTCTAACTGTTATTGACTCGTCGAGCAGTGCCAGCGTAGGGAGTGTAGTAGAGGTTAATAATACGAAGAAGGCGTTTAATAGACTTCATATGCATGAATGCGTTGTAAAATCCGGCACTCTGTGTAAAGGCGACATAATAGATGCTGTGGTGGATGAAAAGAGAAGGGCTAGGCTGAAGGCAAATCATTCAGCTACCCATATACTACACGATGTACTACGATCGTTCATAGGGGCTGGTCTTCAGCAAAAAGGGTCTCTGGTTGCAGAGGACAAGCTGCGCTTTGATTACAGCCATACTATGCCGCTAACGAAAGAACAGATCCAACTTGTGGAGCGCGAAGTAAATGACAGAATAATAGCTAATAGCCCCGTACTTATAAACTACTGCAGCCTTGATGCAGCGGTATCAGATGGAGCTGTGGCATTGTTTGGTGAAAAGTACAATAATCAAAACGTTAGGGTGGTCAGTATGGGTAGCTCAAAAGAGCTCTGTTGTGGCACCCATGTGAGGTACACCGGGGACATAGGGTCCTTTCGCATAGTGTCAGAGTCGGGTATAGCTTTAGGCGTACGCCGCATAGAGGCTATTACTGGACACTCAGTAGTTAGCAGTTTTCAGAAAGAAGGCGATTTACTACAGAATGTGTCGGAAAGTCTAGGTGTGCCGCCAACGCAAATTATGGAGCGGCTTACGAAGTTATTTCAAGAAAAGAAAGAACTAAGTAAAAAACTTGTGGATGTATGGAAGGCGCTTATCGCTTCGGGGGTGAGAAAAACAGAAATAAACCCGCAAGTCCATCTGTATACAGGTGAATTCAAAGATGTACCAATCGATGCGGTAGCGGAGTTTATACAGTGTTCTAAGGGGTCGCACACGATTTTTGCACTGTCTAGCATTACAGATAAGCGTGCTGTATACGTGATAAGTGTTGGGGAAATGCTGGCGAAAAAGTTAGGTGCCATAGACCTGGTCAAGGAACTTCACGCAGTGGGCGGTAAAGGTGGTGGTAACGCAAATATGGCTCGGGTCAGCTTACCAGATGAGAAGGTTAGGGAGGCAGAGGCCATTTTGGCTCAAAAGGCGTTCACAGCTTTTGGTAAGCAAGATATATAAAACGTTACATCGCTCTGTTACAGACTACAAACGCATTGAATGCGGGAAATCCAAGAGTGGACCAGCAGGAATATACGGTAGTTACGCAAGTTGGTAAAGTGTCTGCAGCGTGTGATAATATGCAGACTTCCCCTGTGCAGTATGGTTTAACTGTGTTCAGTCTGTATTTTCCGCATCACCTTAACCGCCTTACTATAGTTATTTGTTAGTGTTCTATAATATAGAATCGCCATTAAGCCGAAAAAGTGCTTGAAGAAGATCCAGTGCGCCACAGAACATATTCAACGATGACCGGGATATGTAGCAATGATCAGGGCAAAAACTCACCGTCACAAGTTAAGATACGCCTGCGAGCTTGCGGTCAGAGCTCACAACTTTTTAGTTGGATTTCATTACAGATAACACTGCTTCACCTATGACAGCAGGCGTATCGGCCACAACGACTCCAGCACGCTTCATGAAGTCAATCTTACCTTTCGCAGTTCCCGAACCACCAGAGGTTATAGCGCCGGCATGCCCCATACGCTTACCAGGAGGCGCAGTCTGCCCAGCTATGAATCCTACCACAGGCTTACTGTTGCCAGCAGACTGAAGATATTCGACAGCTTCCTCTTCTTCGGAGCCACCTATTTCACCTATCATTACAATGCAGTGCGTGTCACTATCGCGCATAAATAAATCCACGCAATCTGTAAACGTCATGCCATGTACAGGGTCGCCACCAATGCCTATACATGTGGACTGCCCCAGTCCCACGGCAGTAGTCTGAGCTACGGCTTCGTAAGTTAAAGTACCGGAACGAGATACCACACCTACATGTCCAGCGGCATGTATATACCCGGGCATTATTCCTATTTTACATTGATCAGGAGTAATTATTCCAGGGCAGTTTGGCCCGATTAGCCTGCTTTTGGTTCCCTTTAACGCGCGCTTGACCTTCACCATGTCCAACACCGGGATGCCTTCAGTTATACATACTATCAGCTCCATCTCTGCTTCAATCGCTTCGATTATTGCCGCAGCTGCATAGGGAGCAGGTACGTAAATAACAGTAGCATCAGCACTCGTAGCGGCTTTTGCTTGCGACACGGTGTCAAACACAGGCAAGCCCAGATGCATTGACCCACCCTTACCTGGCGTTACCCCACCGACCATTTTTGTCCCATAGGCAATGGCCTGTTCAGAGTGGAAAGTACCCTGCGCACCAGTATATCCCTGACATATTACCTTTGTTTCCTTACTAACCAGAACAGACATACTAGCTGCTACCCTCTCTTTGTGACCATACCAACGATGAAACGTGCTGCTTCATCTAAATTCTCCGCCGTGACAATGCTAAGTCCCGACGTCTCAAGCATTTTTTTCCCGATTTCGTAATTAGTACCGGACAAACGCACCACCAGCGGCACATTTACGCCAATTTCCTTAGTAGATTCGATGATTCCCGTAGCAATAACATCGCAGCGCATTATACCGCCAAATATATTCACCAAGATACCATCGACACCGCTTTGCAGAATAATCTTGAAAGCCTCTCTAACAGTGTCTTTACTGGCGCCACCACCTACATCCAAAAAATTGGCAGGCTCACCACCGTAGTACTTAACAATATCCATAGTAGCCATGGCAAGACCAGCGCCATTTACCATACATCCTATATTTCCGTCCATCTTGATGTAACTCAGAGAATGTTTTGCAGCCTCTATCTCTTCAGAACTATGCTCATGTGGATCACACAGTTTGGCCACGGCGGCTTGTCGATACAATCCGTTGTCGTCAAATGTCATCTTCGCATCCAAAGCCAGGAACTCCCCACTAGATGTTTCTACCAAAGGATTGATTTCAACTTGGTTTGCATCGGTAGAAACTAGTGCGGTATACAATTTGCGGGCTATGGATGTTATATTTTTCACTTGTGCGTTACTTAACGAGAACTGCGCACAAAGCTCACGCCCGTGAAAATCCAAAAACCCGTGCAAAGGATCAACGTGAACCACATTGACCATTTCGGGATGATCGCGCGCCACTTCCTCAATATCCATCCCACCTTCCGTGGAAAAGATAATACCTACCATTCCTACCTTACGGTCAACAATAGCACTTATGTAATACTCCCGAGCTATGTCAACGCCTTCTTCAAGGTAAACCGCTCGCACCATTTGCCCTGCGGCGCCAGTCTGCTGAGTTACGAGCATCGAACCAAGCATACCACGCACGTGCTCTTGCACCTCGGCGAGCGACTTGCCGATTTTCACGCCGCCTGCCTTTCCGCGTCCCCCCGCATGTATTTGAGCTTTTACCGCTACTACTCCGGAGCCAAGATCAGCTACAGCTTGTCCAACCTCCGACACCTCTCTAACCAATACGCCCCGCGGTACCCTAACATCAAAACTGCTTAGAATACTTTTGGCCTGAAACTCATGAACATTCACAGCTATCGCTCCTAACTAAATACCAAAATCAACAAGGGCACACCCAGACCCGTGGCAACACAGGCATAGGAGCACATACCTCACTACTCAGGACGCTGCTGCCCATCCACGGGTATCAACGGTCTTTGTATTTTAAAATGCTTTGCACTTACTTGGAATCTTCCGAACTGTGGCTCTGAAGGCGCGCCATGCAATTTCTTACGCCTTCTCTCGCAATCATCGCGTTTTCTAACTCGTTTTTCAGAAGGTTTCTCATGATGCACTATCTTCATTTGACGGGGCTTACCCTCCCTTTGAAGCTTCTTCTTCAGGGTGCGTATCCCCTGCTCGATGTCACCATGGTAGACAACAACCTCAACCAAACCAGACCTCTAAAGAATATAACGTACAAGCTCAGATGATAGCACAACAAACAACACGGTCAAACCTTTTCTCCACAACGCTGAGCACTGTTACGTGAACAGTAGCCCATAATGCTACTCAGCCATGAGCCGCTCTACACGACGTCTTGTTTCCGATAGTGTTCTATCATCCAGCGGTATAAAACCCAAATTTACAAGGTAGCCGTTTTGTCCAACAGATTCAGGACGCAGCACCTCCTTAACAAATTCTCGCAACCCTGCAGTCGACTCAAGGTGTTGCTTTTTCACATATATGTATATAGGACGCGACAGGACGTACTTGCCCGACGCTATTGTGTCGTACTCCGGGGCTACCCCGGCAATTTTATTGCCCTGTATTTCGTTTTGATTCTTTATGAGAAAGCTAAAGCTCAGTATCCCCAGTGCGTTGCTATTTTTCGATATCTTTTGTATTACTACGTTCTCGCTTGTGGCCACTTCAATGTACTTTCCGTCATTACGCATGTCGCCACATACGCTCTTTCTCTCCTCCACCTTGGGGTACTTATCAATAAATGCCTTAGAGCTGACACAGACTTCTCTAATTATGTAATCCACAAGTATGTCGTACGTTCCAGCATTTTTGTGCGGACCATAAACTTCGATTTCATGCTCCGGCAAATCCGACCTAACTTCAGACCACTTGTCATTTTTGTTAACCGCGATCTCTCCATACTCACTGTCCAGCTCATACTTACCCAGCGCGCTGTACAGATCCTTCAATCTGAAATCCAGAGTCTCTTTTTGCCTTGAGCTAGCAACCACTATTCCGTCATATCCCAGTTCAATCTCTATGACGTTTTTGACCCCATTAGCCTCGCAAAGAGAAAGCTCCGCATCTTTTATTTTACGGGATGACATTGCTATATCCGGCGTACCGGGCTTCGCTCCTCCACAGAACATGTTAAAGCCCATTCCGCTTCCAACTGATTCAATAACAGGCGTCCTGTAGGAGGAAAATCTACCAAACTCCTCCGCGACGGATGATATAAAGGGAAAGACCGAAGAAGAGCCCACAACTCTTATGTGGCTTGCCACTAACTCCCAAGGGGCAAACACGAACACAACAACAAAAAAGCGAACCACCCACGTCAACATGGCCCTACCATAGCTAGTCTAAGACTATATCACTATAATCACTAACTAAGAGTGAAGATACTTATTGATGAAAGCAAGGAGCTCATCACACTGGCTTTCATATTCATTGAAATCCGGAGTGAAATGCCCAACATAGCTGCCTTCAGGGCCTATAAGATACATGTATGCCGAATGATCAATGTCTCCCTTCTCAGCCCCAGGATTATTTACATATACCATATAATTGTTCACCACGCGCTGTATATCACTCTCAGACCCAGTAAGCATTTGTATCCTACTGTCGAAAGCTTTGTGGTACTCACTTAGCCGCTCTACAGTGTCGTTTTTCGGGTCAACAGTTATAAACACTACGTTCAACTTGTTAGCATTCTGACCCAACTTGTTTAAGAGCTGAGAAGCTATACCTAGCTCTGCTGGACAGACGTGCTTGCATGAAGAAAAGCCGAAAATTACCAACATGTGCTTACCGGCAAAATCTTTACTATCAACTATCTCTCCATCTTGATTCACGAGACCAGAGAATCCAGAGCGGATGACTTCGCGCTCCACCGTTGTCGATGTACTCACTATGTCCTTTTTATTCTCGCCGCTGAAGATACCCTTTTTGTTTATATAGGAATAGCCAAGGAATACGGTCGCCACCAGTAACAGTAGGTTAGATACAGTCTTAAAAATCTTCATTTATCAGGCCTCGTCCAACACTAAAAACTTCCAACGCCCACAAACCACAGCCCGCAGGGCACCCATAACTTAGCATTCAAGATATCTGAGGTCAAGTAAACCAAGAGCGTATTACGCAATGACGGCAGCTAAGCTGTCGTAGCACAACCGTTGCTGTTCCGAGTATTACGAATCCACTTTCTCATCGCGCGACAACAAATAGCTTTCAGCTTCTGATACCAAGTCATTTATTATTTGTTCTACGCTGCGGATACCGCTGATAAGCCCCACACTTTGACCAGCCATTAACGATCCGCCTTCAACATCTCCTTCTACCACAGCTTTACGCAATGACCCGGCCCAAAACTTCTCAATTTTTAGCTGACCTTCTTCCTTTGATACTTTTCCTTCACTGTAAAGTTCTATCACTTCGCGCTGTAACTCAAGGAAACGTGAGCTAGCAGCATTAGCAATAGCACGCACAGGTATTACTGGAAAGTCTGCACTAAGTTGCACCGAGGGCACAGCGTCTCTCGATGAGGACTTTATGAAGACCTCCTTAAAGTTTTTATGTGCCATGGATTCGCTCGCGCACACAAACAAAGTTCCTATCTGGCAGCCGCTAGCACCCATTTTCAAATAGCCACCTATCATGTCGCCAGTTCCAATACCGCCAGCAACAAAGATTGGTACGTCCCGCAACGCGGCGTTTCTTCTGAAGAATGGTAATATTTCTTGTGCGAGAACGGATGTGCTTACCGGGCCTATGTGCCCGCCTGCTTCCATTCCTTCGATGATTAAAGCATCAACACCAGTTCTGATCAGCCTTCTCGCAACTGATAGTGAGGGAGCAAAGCACATGCTGCGCCGCCCTGCGTCTTTAATCGTCGATATTACTCTGCCGTTAGGAATGCCACCAGCTAGTACTATGTGTGACACCCCAGTTTGTATACACACTTCCACCAGATTATCCAACTCGGGATGCATCACTATTAGATTCACCCCAAAAGGCAACTTTGTAAGCTGCTGGGTGCGTAGAATAGAAACTTTTAGTTCTTCGGTGGACATAGCTCCGCACGCTAAAACACCGAAGCCGCCGGCATTTGATATAGCTGAGACAAGGTTTGGTTCGGAGACCCAACTCATGGCACCCCCCATTATTGCAAACCTGCTTCCCAGGAAGTCCAGCCCTCTGCTCCATAACTGTGTTAGCACGCAACCATCTCCATTTCTACATTACACTTACTTCAGCATCGCAAATCGAAACACGACACACCCGTGTTTTGCTTTATACAGAGGCGTACACGCACCCTTCTTAAATATGTCGCAGGACTACAGCGGGACGTAGCCCGAATACAAGCGGTACGCAAGCGACACTATGTACTCCAGACTCACCAACTACGCAACACCCTTCCGCACTCAACACGACAAGACTTCAAACAGACAAAGCAACCCAGCTCCAACTCCTAAGCAAAACCCGGCACCAGATGCGGCTAAACGCACGGGATAGACAAAACAAGCCGATTTCTTAACAGGCTGCCTCGGAATTCACAACGGATTAATGACAGAATGCACAAGACCGTTACTACATACCAAAAAGCAAACCCAAGCAGCACATACGCAACTACTGCCTAAAAACACCCCGGAGCCTCAGCTAAGCGTCAAACATAGCAAGGATATACGCGAACCATACGACCGCAAACAAGCCAGTAGACAGGCGTTTATACCACACTGCTTTGTGCGTCCACAACAAAAATTTTGTAATAATCGTCTGTTCAATTCTTGCTCGCGTTTATATCATGGGTTGATATTATGGCCAGTATGAATGCAGTATAAGGTGTGGTTCATGGATGCGTAACGGCGAGGCGGTATTGCCATTGTGCCACAGCATTAGCGTCATTACACGGTTTCCGTCTCTATTCTCTATTGCAGGCAATTTTTAAGTGATAAGGCTAGCAATACGAACTATAATCTACGATTGAGTAATTGGGTTAACCACGTCTTCATGGTGTTGCTTAAATTCTCCAGGTATCTGTTTTTTATTGCGCTCGCAGTTCTCTTCGCATTGCCTATTTTTTCTCTTGTTATGGTATTTTTTACCGAAAGCAGGGGAGGAATGGGTCTACTCGCAACGTTATTACCAGAGTATACACTGAATACCATCATCTTGATGATAGGTTCGGGAGCAGTGGTGCTGTTTGTGGGTGTCATGAGTGCATGGTTTATTACCTATTATTCCTTCCCGGGGCGTCGAATATTTGAGGTCGCACTTTTTTTACCACTTTCAATACCTGGATATATTTCTGCATACGTATATGTGAACATGTTTGGGTACGCCGGTCCGGTACAAAGCTACTTAAGGGAAATTTTTGGCTGGGGGAAGGGCGACTACTACTTCCCTGACGTGAAAACTCTGTTTTTTTGTATACTTATCATGGGATTCAACCTGTATCCGTATGTGTACATGTTGGCCAGGACCGCATTTATCGCAGTGAGGAACAGTGTTGCTGTTGCAACTACACTTTGTTGCTCCAGGTACAAGATCTTAACATCTGTGGTCATTCCTGCCGTGTGGCCCTCCGTAGTTGCAGGAGTTTCTTTAGTGATTATGGAAGTTGTTGCGGATTTTGGCACCCCACAATTTCTCACTATAAACACCTTCACTACAGGAATATACAGACACTGGTTCCTTCTTCATGATAAGTATTCGGCCTGCATACTCGCTCTCATAGCGATTTCTTTTATATTTCTTCTCATGGTCATTGAAAAATGCTTGCGTAGGGAGGATGCGTCCTATGCATCAATAAAAATGAATGCAAACTACTGCTATAGATGGCACTTTACTAGTAAGTGGGTGATTGCGTTCATATATTTCATATGTGCATTTTCTGTGTTCTTGGGGTTCATACTGCCAGTTGCTCCGCTGGTGTACTGGACCATTGAGAGGATTCCTACAATAAACGTTGGTGAATTTTCTATGGTAGCGCTCAATAGCCTAGGTATCTCGTCTACTGCGGCTTTTATTGTAGTAACCATATCCATAATAATGGTTTGCTTTACAAGAGGTAAGGGCGGGCTAACATATGCGGTCAGGTTTGTCTCTATGGGATACGCAATTCCTAGCACTATCACCGCCGTGGGCATAGTAGTGCTTTTAGGTGAAGTATCCAAGTTTATGAGCAAGTACTTTTTTGATGTTGCTCTCATAGGGACGGTAGCAGGTTTGTTGTATTCGTACACATTTCGCTTTCTTGCTGCCTCTATAGGTCCTATAGAATCAGGTCTGAACAAAATTCCCAGAGAAGTGGATTGGTCTTCAAGACTTATGGGCCATGGTGCAATAGCTACGTGTATAAATGTGCATATTCCTATGTTGAAAAAAAGCATTCTTGTCGGCTTTTTGTTAGTCTTTATAGATTCGATCAAAGAGCTATCCGCGACATTGATCATAAGGCCCTTTAATTTTGAAACAATGGCCACTCGAATATATGAACTTGTAGGAGATGAAAGGCAGATGGACGCTGCCCCGTACGCACTGGCAATGGTAGCCATAGGTCTGGTATCTGTGGTAATCCTGTTGCAGATATTCCAGTACGATAAAGTGCGTGAGAACAGAATAAACGAGTACCGGTAGATTCCACAGTTTTGAGCATCTTTTGTGTGTTGCGTATTTGAATGAGAAAGGGTGCATGTGTGTAGTGGTCAGTTTAGTATGACGACGTGCGAGTAGGGCTGTATGTAAACAGAGTGGGATTGGGTACAGAGAAATTCTATCTTGCGTGACTAGCGTTGATTAATGTTATGCCAGGCAATATTCTCGGCACTGTTTGTGATTCTCAACGGTACTTAATATTGGACATTTTGCCCAGCGAGAACATGAGTGATGTTTGTGCGAAATGATCTCCTTGCTGCGTTACGTATACTGCACGCTGAACGAAAGGTTGGCCATGTGTGCGCTAGTCAGAAATAGTGAGTGACTGTGGTATGAATTTGCATCATGTTGGTCCGGTATATTTGGATGCTACAAGGACGAGATGAATTCGTTCGAAATTGCTACATGCTAAACAACACCCCGCCTAATAGCGCAAGAAGAGTATAAATGTGAAACGGCTGGTAATGGGAAAAAGATACCTTTTATCTGCTGCTATACCGTAGCCCTCGGGCAAGCGGCACTCAACAGGAACGCACTTTTGATAGATTGTTTCTGCGTATAACTTAAAGCGAATTCTTAGTTCGAGCACGGTTCCCCTAAGCAACGAGGTGCATGAGATGCTGCGGTAGATAACGATATGCCTTCTCAATGCCTAATAAAACAAGGTGAGTTGAACAGATACCAGGATTTACGAGCCGTAGAGCTTTTGTACTGTGTAAGCAGCACATTGGTACTATGCAAAATCAGGTGTACTCACAATCCGTGCCTAAGGATACAAGGCTGCTGCCTAATATGAATACAGCTCTGGTCCTTATGCCGACGTTTGTGTTACCGTGAGACAGTTTCAAGCACCTAAAGCCACCGCGTCATATCGTGCCAGGGACACTTTGGGCACCTGCAGACTATCACCTTTCGTTAAATGCCTTTTCGAAAGTACTAGTGATGGGAGTCAGAAGGTACTCCAGTAGCGTACGCGACCGTGTAACAACAAAAACCTCAGCTGGCATACCGTGATGTAATTTTAGATTTTTAAATCTTCCGGCACGCGATGATTTTGGAATCACAACACGCAGTGCATAATGGCGCATTCCGTTTACGGGGTCTGTAAGAGCATCGGCAGACACATGAATGACTATCCCGTTGACTAGACCAAACTTGCGAATGTTGAACGCGCTTAGTCTCACCTTTGCTTTCAATCCTTTGTACTCTCCGCTAGTCACCAAGTTCTCTTCTACAGCTTGTGCAGACAATATCTCTTCTATATTTTTTGTCGGTATTTTTGCATCTATAATTAGATCATCATCTAAGGGCACAACTTCCATTATTATGCCTCCAGGAGGTATAACGCCACCCTCTGTGTGATACTTCAGCCCTGTTACTATACCGTTCTGTGGAGACCTTATGACGGTACGCTGCAGGACATCTTCTGAAGCCCTGAGTCTCTCCCGGAGGTCCGTTATCAAGGCTGTAATTTCTTTTAACTCTGTATTTGCTCTGTCCACGACAGTGTTGGTGATGTTCATAATCTCTAGCTTATTCTCACCAATCCTTTGTAGAGTACTCGCAATGGTAGCCCGGATTTGGCCAAGCTTTCCTTCAGCATCAGCATGCGCACGCTCCAAATTAAGCAGGTAAGGTTTGCTGATATAACCTTCAGCTAGTAG
The DNA here is from genome assembly GCF_028204095.1 of Candidatus Anaplasma sp. TIGMIC. Classification (GTDB taxonomy): domain Bacteria; phylum Pseudomonadota; class Alphaproteobacteria; order Rickettsiales; family Anaplasmataceae; genus Anaplasma. The sequence goes on along the minus strand of NZ_JAQLOH010000015.1, from coordinate 10,911 downwards.
ACTCTTCTTTGCCTCAAGCTCCTCTCCTATGAGTTTATATTGCTTTTCTTCTGCTTCGAGTTGAGCTGCGAGGCCGGAGAGCTCCTGTCTCAGCTGTTTTATACGCTGCTTCAGTATCTGTACCTGGCCAGTAATACTGTTGTTCTGTGAGTAGAATAATTCCTGTTGGTTCGAGAGTACTTTGCTAACTACAGCAGGGTTCGACAGAGTATTGATTTCTTCTGGGAACAATATCGTAGTAGCTCCAGTTTTTAATGCCAATAAACGGGCTTCTGTTGCCAATGAAGCCAACAATTTTTCCTTTATTATTCCCAGCCCTGCTTGAGCTGCGGTGCTATTCAAGTAAACAAGGGGTTGCTCTTTGACAACCGTATCGCCCTCTTTGACAAGAATTTTACTAACTATACCTCCCTCTAGGTGTTGTACCACCTGCCTGTTAAGTGACGATACAACCTCGCCAACGCCAACAACTGCACCATCCAATGGTGCAAGTGCTGCCCAAAGACCAAAAAATCCGAAGAAACCAGCAACTGCAACCAATCCCACAAATAACGGTCCCCACGAAGCTTTTAAAGCGTCGTTGCCGCTCTTTTTCTTCACTTTTAATACCGATAAAACGATCTTGTCTATTATTGCAAGAGACCCTTCTACAAGTTTAGAATTGCCCTTATTCCCTTTTTTCTCTGCACTTAGAGAGCCATGTCCCAGTAGCGAAGGCAATGAAAAACCAACCTTAAGCGAACCGAGTGCCCGGGATAATTTATTGTACATAATGCTGAGCATGGAATAAACAGACCAGAACTAATAGCACGAAAAGATTACCGCAGATATTTATTTTTATATTGACGTCAATGTCAATTTTGAACCTATCTATCAAACCTCACGTTCAGTATGCCGAGGCTTTTTGACAGCAGAGACTGAAATCTGCCCTTCATTTTGTGAAAAGCAACCACGTTATCCACGCGTCTCCTCATGAAATCATAAGTTGCTGCGTAGTTATCAGATGTGTCTTCTACCATGTGCAGCATTGACATGATATACACCGTGGACAGAGTAATCCTCTTTGTATAGTAGCTAAAATCTGTTGAACTATCCTGCGCTAAGTGCCATATTTCATCTGCAATCTTGAATGCCATAGCGCCCGCGAAGCAGGTGTTTTTGGGCACTAAGCAGTAGGCAACGACTGCCTTCATTAAGAGCCGACACTCTGGCAAACCTGCGTGAAAGCCTACGCATTGATGCAATAGCCATAATATTTTATCTCTGACTCTGGGTATTTCCTCGCGGTTTTTATCGTTATATTCGGAAGATATGTGACATATAAGAGCGTTGTACATATGTTCAAGCACATCTCGAATGCCTCTTGGGAATTTGTACAAGCTATCTTCCAAGTGCAAGCGTGAGCAGGCTTCCAGCAGAGCCTCATCCGTTACGCCGTACGTGGGTATCAATGCTAACGTTTCATCGCATATTTTACCAAATTCTTCGTCGCAATCGTAGTTATCCATGGCCACGCTCCCCAGTACGACTCCAGATTCTGTATGTAGTAAACCTCGAGCATTGTATCATGTGCACCAAGGATGTTAAGTCGTTTTGTGGTGCCTGGGAGGACCCACCAAACTCATACTAGTAAGTACCATTTTAACTCTGTACGGAAGCCCAATGATTGCCTGTGGCAGGCTGTAAAATGGGATAACAGCCTTGTACTAGTGGATACTTATGTTTGAAAGTGCTCCACCAAAACACCAGCTATGATTTAATAAAGCCGGGCTCTGAGGCTTAGAAATAAGAACAGTTTGCTTTATGGTACACAACAGGCACTGTACGACACATAGGTAATACTACGCAATAATGCTGTCACATCGTGTGTTACGAACATTGCAGCTATACCCTATAGGCGCGATTGGCGCTACTATGAAGGCATGTAATATGCGGCATCGAACAGTGACCAAGTAGTTCATAAGTTTGGTACTACGGGTAATCCGTATGCGTACCTAAAAAGTGGTACATAAAATGTGAGCGGCGGTTATAGGTCTTTCCCGGCAATTAAGGAGCACTCACGCAATGTTGTGTGGAAGCAATCAAGCATTAGACAACATGTACGCTACGACAGTTTAAACGCGCTGTAGGAGGAAGATACATGCAATACGAGATCTATTGGCAGATCATGGCTCTTTACGGTAGCGACAGATCAAATGTATGTGCGGAAATAGAGCTAATGACTGCAGGTATACGCAGTAGACGCGCATTGTACACACATAGTTTCGCAGTAAGTTATTGCTCTTCAAGCAAAGGGGTACGGGCCAAGTATGCCATATGCGATGTGAAAGCACGAGAGATGAGAAATATCAAAACCTAACACCCCAGAGACAGGGACTCTTGTCACTTGAACAGGACATCCCAATTTGTGCAACGCAAAACAGGCTGCTTGGCGGCACAGGCTAGAAGCGTACAGAGAACATTAATATAAGCCGTGCAGCACCTAGCCTTGCGGCAACGTACTTGACCAATCTGCGTCAGAAGCATCACCCAAAGTTGGCAGGATCCTCCTGTGTGCGCCGGAAAGGTCGGTTACTACGAGACTGGAGCCACCGCTTTCGCCGTTGGGTACATTATCTCTATGTTTGGTGTAAAGTAACACCCGGCCATTTGATGCCCAAGCCGGAGCGTCGACAATACAATCTGTAGCAACAATTTTTTCCCTACTGCCGTCTGGTCTCATAACTCCGATGTTACAGCTATTTCCCTTGACCTTTATAAACGCTATTAAATCACCTCGGGGAGACCACACAGGCGATACGTACTTCCCCAATCCTGACGAACTTATCTTCTTTTGATTTTCCACACCTATACCCCTAGTGTAGAGCTGTGTTGAGCCGCTTCTATCAGAAGAGAAAACAATAGTTCTACCATCAGGTGAGTACGATGCTGACGCATTAGCGAACCCATCATCGGTGAGTTTTTGAATATTCCCATCAGTAATGTTAAACGACAGTATATTCGACTTACCTTCTACTGTGCTCGATAACAATATCTCATTGCTTGTAGGTGAAAATTCGAGCGACGAAATCTCTCCCTCCAAGTGTAACAGCATTGAGGATTCCTCTCTATCAAGATCGTGTAGCATGATTTCGCTACCATTTTCCCCTTGACGAGCGTAAATAACTTGCCTTTTGTCCGGTGAAAATCTCGGCAGACCCACCCACTTTTCTTTACTACCGGTTATGTAGGTACTATTTGCGCCGTCATGATCCATTACAGCAATACGCCGGACGCCATTATCCGATGCAACATATACGATTTTTGTGTCAAAATACCCAGTGTTGCCTGTAACCCTGCTGTATATCAAATCCGCTATAGAATGTGCAGCTTGTCGCCAATTACCTACACTGAAATGCAAAGACTTCGCATTCATTTGGCTTTTCGTAGCTACATCCCATACGAAAATCTTGAGATTTATTAGTCCGCTCTCCGCCTCTTTTACACTACCTGTAAGCAGGATATCGTGCTTGTTAGCAGTCCAAGCATCAGAGTCCGGCATCCCCTCAGGTAAAACGGAAAAGCCATCGGGTACCTCAACATGTACGCTAAACGAGCCCGTACTGTTCAGATCATTCAATATTACGCCCGAGCAATTACTGCCAATCTTGTTAGCCAGGTCAGTAACAGCATAAAGCGGCGCTAAGGAAACGCTGACGCTTCTTACAGGCCCCCTTCCCACACTCAGCCGCAGAGCAGCGCCGGCACCATGGCAGTAAAAGAGAAGTACAGCGAAAGCAAATATTACATAAACGCGAGCCTTACCACACATATTCCAGTTGCACTTCAACCAACGGCTTACCTTTTATCACGTTTTTCAAAAACCCAAACACTAAGTTTCGTATATAGCTTCGGACATTTTTAGGCCGTCTTTCCACAAGGCCAACACCTATCTTTCTCGCAACCTCACTCAGTAAAGCGCGATCCTCTGTACTATCGAGCGCACCGGGCGCTATGACTAGAGGCTCTCTGATCAACTCGTTCTCCCTATTCATCAGCAAGGTTACTATGACAATACCAGCATCTCTCATTATTCTACGAGCATTCATAACGCTGCTATCGGGATTCCTCATGAAGCTTCCATCTATCCCATATACACCACAGCTAACAGAGCCCACAGTTTTTCCCTGCACTAAGTCGACTACGTCTCCGGGAGATGATACCACGCATAGCTCTATGCCACACTCTTTTGCGAACTTTCTATGCTCATACATATGCATATATTCGCCGTGAACTGGTATGCATAACCGAGGCCTGGTGAGTGAGTATAGAGTACGAACATCGGCCCTAGACGGATGCCCGGAAACATGCACAGCATCAGTGAACTCAGTGACAACCTCAACGCCCATGCGCACAAGCTTGTTGAACACACGGAATATCCGCTTTTCGTTTCCCGGTATTATCTTAGAAGAGAAGACTACAGTGTCTCCAGCTTCCAAAAGGGCCGCAGGATGAGTTCCGTCAGCCAATCTAGCAGTTGCAGCCATGGGCTCACCCTGGCAGCCAGTACACAGGTACAATACTTTATTTCGTGGTAGATTCCTGGCCTCACGAGGGTTAAGAAAGTCAGCCACGCCATCAAGGTAACCGCAGACACCTGCGGCGTCAATTGCACGCTCTAGCGATCTTCCCAACGCCACAACGCTGCGCCCCGATTCTTTGGCCACTTTGCAAAGAGTACAAATTCTGGCTACATTCGACGCAAACAGCGATATAGCTACCCTTTCGCTACTTCCTCTTACGATATTCAGGATATTTTCGTACAGACTCCCCTCGGACCCTGAACTGCCCTCGGTGAATATATTTGTGGAATCGGAAACTACGGCAAGCAGCCCTTCATCGCCTAGACTTTTTAATTTGTCCACATCTGATAGAGCACCTATGACAGGATTGCTATCGAGCTTCCAGTCACCTGTGTGTAGGACGCTTCCCATGTCGGTGCGCACCGCTATGGAATGCATTTCAGGAATCGAGTGAGTCATGTTCACGAATTCCAAAGTGAATGGTCCCAGCTCCAGAGGCACTTCCGGATCCACTTCAATTACCGGTATCTCCATCGAAAACTGAGCTAGCTTCGACTTAAGAAATGATGCAGTAAACCTTGTGGCGTATACAGGACACCTTAGATCCTCCCAGAGGTAAGGAATCGCGCCTATATGGTCTTCGTGTGCATGCGTAAGAACAATTCCAAGCAGATCGTCGCGCCGATCACTGATGAAACCCACATCTGCCACCACAACGTCAACGCCAGGCATAACATCGCTGTCAGCAAAGCCTGCGCCTAAGTCGACCATTATCCACTTTCCATGTACGTGGTAAAGTGCCACATTCATACCTATCTTCCCCACGCCGCCGAGGGGGAGAAATAAAAAGCTACTACTATCCACGTCCATCGCAAAAAACAAACATCAACACAATACCTCCATAGGTAGCACAAATACCTATAATTTTAAAGGAAAAACGTAACAACTAAGGATCCAAGCTCGCCTGTATTCCCTTAATTTCCAGATCATTGGGTACGAGCCTTAATTATTTACCGTTGTGAGTTCAGTAAATGCTGTAACATCGCGAACAATCGTGTAGCCTTTAGTCATGGTATGAAAAGGGATTTTCAATGATTGCATGCTGCTTAGGAACTTCTGGACTTTCACGGGATAACGCCAATAGATGAGGCGAGATATACTGGCTCTGAAGCATCAGGTCAGGGCATTGTGCATGCTTGCTCATGCGGCGGGCGCGTGTATAGCGCTTCTACAAAGTCTTGGCGTACTTCAAGTTGCCTATGTAGGGGCTGTTGTATCCTTGATTTTAGTGTCAACTACGGCTCTGTGTGGTGTGTTACTATGTACGCAAAAGCGTGTGCAGGAGGTTTCAGCGGATTACAGGGGCATCATGAGCAAAGGCCAAAGGGCCGAGTACCTCGTGCCGGAAAAAGTTTATGGAAACGAAATTAAGGTCCTAATTAGCGTTGTACTGCGTGACACCGTGGCTGTAATTGCATCGCTTGGTTTGGTCCTAGCGCTATTTGGTGGGCTCTATGGAGCTGAGCAGCCGATACCAGTGGTGACAGTCGCATTGAGAGTAGCATGCGTATTTCTTATATTGAACTACGCGGTGGATGCTGCACTGAGGACTGCTTTTTTGGTTATGGGAGCGCACTCAGCATGCTCAAGGTGCACTGCATCACTGGGCGAACATGAACACAACTTGCTACGCAACGTATCAACAAGCTTGCATGCTTCGGGGACCGCCGATACACTTCTTGCGCGAGATTGGTGCGTTTGTGTATGCGTGTTGTTGCACTTGTGCAGCTTATTGCTTGGCTGATTTTCTCTACATGTGATGCAAAACTTCTGTTTACGTGGTCACAGATAATTGAAGGTAGCAATTTAAGCGTTAGGGCGGTGGTGTCTCCAGATGACGAGTGCCCTTTGCTTGATGTTGAATCAGTTGTCGTGGCGATGAGTGTGCGCGATGCCTGTTCCGGGGGTATTTGATGACAAGGTTTGTGAGGTTGTACTTCCTCCATCTTCCAGGAAGCGGGTCATGGAAATTAGAGGAAGGTCTGTTCCTGATTTACAGGGGCGTAGTGGGCTCATACCGCGACATGTAAAGGTGGCATTTATCGGCGATACCGGGTGCAGGGTTACGCAAACTCATCTGCAGAATTGCAAGTCGCGGAGTGAGTGGCCTTTGCGTGATGTCTTGCAGGGTGTAGCAGCTAGTGGCTCGGACTTTGTCGTGCATGTTGGTGACTACGTTTACCGGGAAGAGGAGTGTTCTGACGATAGTAAGTGTGACAAGGGAATATACGGCGATAAGTCAGCCACCTGGGCCATGGATTTACTCGAGCCCTTGCAGACTATCTCGGATAAACTCCCATTCGTTTTTGTGCGGGGAAACCATGAGGACTGTAGCAGGGCGCATAGTGGTTGGTTCAGATATATAGATGCGTTTCCTATGCCAGCTATAGGACAGAAGTGTGAAGATGTTACGTCTCCGTGGCTTATAAGCCTCAGCCGGTGGAATATGGGTGGCGATGAGTTTTATGTTATGGATTCCGCATCTACTCCCGACGAAGTTACGAAAGAGCATAATGTTGATATAGCACATTATAGGGAGATGTTCTCTTCTGGTTTCGGTGGAGTAGGAGAGGTATCTCGCCTGTGGCTTTTGACGCACAAGCCATTGTGGGCTTACTCAAGTAGAATGGGGAAGCCGTATTACGGCGATTTCTTCCAGGTTTTGGCTCTGGGGCCCGCAGTCATGCAGAGGTTTACTGGAGTGATTTCTGGTCATGTGCACGCAGGGCAGCTACTGCAGGTTAGCGTGCCTGATGGATCAGTGTTGTCAGATGGGGGCTCTGTGAGGCATCAAGCTAGCGGGCATATTATACAGGTGATTTCGGGCAATGCTGGCTCCAGCTTGTACAGTGTTGGTGATAATAGTTCGTTCGCAGTAGGCGGGTATACGGTTAGTGATGTGCGTTCTGTTTCAGGGTTTGGATTCTGCACTTTAACTATACCCCCCCCCTCCTACTACGAGCGGGTTATTTCGGTGATTGTTGGGCACAGAGTCAGTGTTCCCACTGTTACCTTACATAATGTCCGAGGTGAAGTTTTAGCTGAGTGTTCTGTGGAAAGGTAGCCGCGTGTGGGGCAAAGGGGTTACTGAAGAATTTTGCGGGCTACGCGTTGGGTGTGATAGTGAGTGAAAAAAAATCAGAATTGTATTGACTGGTGGTTACTATTCCCTTATAAGTGAAGCTGCTTTCGCTATCTCCGAGTCCGTGGGTAGCGCTTTTCATGGTGATTTTAGGTTTATTACATGCCCACGATTAATCAGCTGGTGCGACGCCCCAGAAAGCCTCGCGGGTCGGCTAATAAGGCTCCGGCTCTTCAACGCAATCCTCAAAAGAGGGCTGTGTGCGTGAAGGTTTATACTACCACGCCAAAAAAGCCTAACTCCGCTTTGCGGAAGGTAGCAAGGGTTAGGATAGCTGGCTATGGTAGTGAGGTCATTGCTTATATCCCTGGTGAGGGGCACAATTTGCAGGAGCACTCTGTGGTTCTCATAAGGGGTGGTCGTGTTAAGGACTTGCCGGGTGTTCGCTATCATATCGTGCGGGGTGCGTTGGATACCAAGGGTGTTCAGGGTCGCAAGAAGGCTCGCTCCAAGTACGGGGTAAAGCGTGGAAGCTAGTTTTTGTGTGGTAATGTATGTCGCGTCGTAGAAAGGTTGTCAGGAGGGCTATAGCTACCGAGGGGTGTTTGGGTAGTGTTCTCTTAGCTCGGTTCGTGAATGTTGTTATGCGCCAGGGCAAAAAGGCTTTGGCGGAGAAGATCGTTTTTGGCGCCCTGAAGATGGCGGAGTCTCGCTACGCTGGTGAGAGTGGGATCGCTATATTCAATACAGCGGTTGCTAACGTCATGCCTAAGATGGAAGTCCGCTCCAGGAGAGTGGGGGGTGTTACGTATCAAATCCCTGTTGAGGTGAGAGAGGATCGGTCTATCTCTTTAGCGTTGCGCTGGGTCGTTAAGGCGGCGCGGGCAAGTAGGAAGCGTACTAATAAGACTTACATGAGTTGTTTGTGCCATGAGCTCTTGGAGGCGTATAACAAGAGAGGGGGCGCGTGCAAGATAAAGGAAGAGAAGTACAGGATGGCCGAGGCTAATAAGGCATTTTCTCATTTTAGATTTTAGCGAGTTTATCGTATTCTTATAAAGGAGTGTGGGGGGTGAGTAGTAAGGGTGATTTGTCTAGGTGTAGAAATATAGGGATAATGGCGCACATAGACGCCGGTAAGACTACCACAACGGAGCGCATACTTTTTTACACAGGGAAACAGAATAGAATAGGTGAGGTCCATGAAGGGGCCGCGTCTATGGACTGGATGGAGCAGGAAAAGGAAAGGGGAATTACCATTACGTCTGCTGCCACCACGTGTTTTTGGGATGGGTGCAGGATCAATATTATAGACACGCCTGGTCACGTAGATTTCACAGTAGAAGTTGAGAGGTCTTTGCGGGTCCTTGATGGGGCGGTAGCCGTGTTTGATGGTGTTGCGGGGGTGGAACCTCAGTCTGAGACTGTTTGGCGTCAAGCGGATAGGTATGATGTTCCCCGTATCTGTTTTGTAAACAAAATGGATAGGGTAGGCGCAGATTTCTATTCCTGTGTCGATATGATCGTGGACAGGCTGGGTGCAGTTCCTTTGGTGATGCAGCTCCCTATAGGTGTTGATAAGAGCTTCGTCGGGGTAGTGGACCTTGTTGAGATGCGGTCGATAACCTGGGAAGAAGATTCTCTTGGTGCTAAGTTTAACTACGGTGATATTCCCAGCAGTATGCTCGAAGAGGCAAATAAGTATAGGTCTCGTTTGGTCGAAACTGCAGTGGAAATGAATGATGAAGCGATGGGTATGTACCTTGATGGTAAGGAGATATCTGTGCCATTGTTAAAGAGCTGCATAAGAGCTGGCGTTATCCGCTCTGCTTTTGTTCCTGTATTGTGTGGTTCGGCATTTAAGAATAAGGGGGTGCAGCCGCTGCTGGATGCGGTTGTTGACTATTTGCCCGCTCCTACCGATATACCTACTATTGAGGGAACCAGTGTCAAGGATCCCGATAGTGTAGTTAAGATAGCGACTTCGGAAAATGGTAAGTTCGTTGCTTTGGCCTTTAAGGTCATGGTGGATAGGTTTGTCGGTAGCTTGACTTTCGTTAGGGTATATTCAGGAAAGTTGACTGGTAAGTCTACTGTTCTTAATTCTGGCAAGGGTGATGTGGAGTCTGTTGGTAGAATTCTGCTCATGCATGCCAATAATAGGGAAGATATAACTGAAATAAGAGCGGGGGATATAGCGGCCCTGGCGGGTCTTAAGAAGACCACTACAGGTGACACATTATGTGACCCTAGTTTTCCCGTGGTGTTGGAAAAGATGGATTTCCCCGAATCGGTTATGGAGATTGCTATTGAGCCAGTGTCAACTGCAGATCAAGAAAAGATGGGTATGGCATTAAGTAGGCTAGTTGCTGAAGATCCTTCGCTTAAGGTCTTTGTAAATGGTGAGAGTGGCCAAACCATACTTAAGGGTATGGGAGAGTTGCATCTTGAGATTATCGTTGACCGTATGAAGAGGGAGTTTGGAGTTGAGGCTTCAGTTGGCGCTCCGCAGGTTGCGTATAGGGAGACTATAACGAAGGCTGCTGAGATTGAGTATGTGCATAAGAAACAGACTGGTGGTGCAGGTCAGTTCGCGAAGGTGAATATTTTGTTTGAGCCATTGCCGCCGGGTTCTGGTTTCGAGTTCGAGAATAAAATAACTTGTGGTGCAATCCCGAAGGAATATATTCCTGGTGTGCAGAGTGGGCTAGAGTTGATTAAGGAGACGGGTATCATTGCTGGATATCCGGTGATAGATTTTAAGGCTACGCTCTTTGATGGTGCTTTTCACGAAGTTGACTCGAGCCCGTTAGCGTTCGAGTTGGCGGCGAAGGGGGCTTTTCGGGAAATGGCAAACAAGGCTGCTCCCGTATTGCTTGAGCCGATTATGCGCGTAGAGATAATTACTCCTGATGAGTATATGGGTGATGTCATTGGAGATGTGAATAGCAGGAGAGGCAAGGTGGCGGAAATGCAGGATCGTCACAATGCAAAATTGATCACTGCGTATATTCCCCTTGGTAGTATGTTTGGATACGTTAAGGATTTGCGTTCTATGTCTCAGGGTAGGGCTCAGTACAGTATGTATTTTGCTCGTTATGAGAGGGTTCCGGAGAACGTTGTTGTGAGTGATTTGAAGAAGTAGGTATTGTTATGACAGAAGGAAGGAAGCCGCATATAAACGTGGGAACGATAGGGCACGTAGAT
>NZ_JAQLOH010000052.1 GCF_028204095.1 Candidatus Anaplasma sp. TIGMIC | reverse complement strand
CTCATATGTAGGTGCTACTGCTATGTTGAATCCGCTCCGTTGTTTGAGGATTGTGAAAACGACACTCGCCGGCGAAAGGCGGAAACGGAGAAGGAAACCAATTCACAAGCACCCGTCGCGGAAAAAACTCAAACGAAAATATAAAAGCACCGAAAGGCACGCCTCTACGCGTACTCAGTCTCCTCAGCAGCAATATTGGTCTGAACGTCACCGTGTTGCTTATCCGTTGACAGCCCTCCCCTCTTTATTGGGCTCTGCGCAAAAGACCTAGTTCTCTCAAAACCCCTGCGCCGCTTATGCCACCCATAAGTGTGCATTACCATCTTGCTCTCAATAAGGGCTATAGTCCCGTCGGGGTACACCACCATGTCCATGCCATTTTTCTGTGCTTCAAGAAACTTCTCCCTGTACCGCTTCCTGTATTCAGGATCATGAAAGACAGAAGCCTCACCACCGCCCTCTCTAGACATCACTGCATCTCCACACTCTTCCCAGCTGCATTTTACGCCACATTGCCTACACCCAAAGCGCTCATATCCATACAGCAAAAGTAACCGCACGGACATAGCCGGCGAATAATATCACAAAATCTAGACTAACCAACAATATGTATGTCACTTATACCACATTTTTGATATACGTGACAATTTTATCACGTATAGTATCGTGTGGGGAATAATTCAACCTTGCAACAGGCGAGTAAAGATTGTAGGATCTCGGGCATCTTGGGATGAGGGAGCGTCATCATGCGCAGCACAATTCTGGATAAAAAAGAGGAATACCTAAACCGGTTGTTTGGAATCAGCAGTACAGACATGCTGTCAGTGCATGCATCAGCACCAGATGAGCTAAGAATGGCACAACAAGGCGTCGCGGAAGGGCGCATATTGCAGCTATTAACAAAAATGGCCAATGTAAAAACCGTAGTGGAAATAGGCACTTGTGTAGGGTTCTCTGCGATTTGTATAGCAAGAGCACTGCCCGCTGATGGGCATGTATATACAATCGAAAAACAGTATAGGAATGTGCTTGCAGCGCAGCAAAATATTATGGACTGCAAAGTTGGGGACAAAGTAACGGTTCTACATGGAGATGCGCTGGACAAGCTCAAAAGCATTGAGAACGTTGCTCCATTCGATATGGTATTCATTGACGCAAATAAGTCAGCGTACTGCGCCTACTTAGATTGGGCTAAGGTTAACCTAAAGAAAGGAGGCCTTATAGTTGCCGATAACGTTTTCCTGTTTAACACAGTTTTCGAAGACGTCCCCACGGGTAGGGTTTCCAGCAGTGCACACTCTTGCATGCGTGCGTTCAATGAAGAATTGTCCGACGAAGATAAGTATCTTTCGTCAATCTTACCAACAAGCGAGGGAATGTTAGTTTCCATAAAACTAACCTAAGGGGCCGCACCCGGAGTACTCTATCGCGTTACTGGTTGTCGTTACATTCACCTGAGTCATGCTTGAGATGCTTTCTGCTAAAGCATAAATCCCATAACTTCCCTATCGTCTGTTCTTCTTCGTTGTTCTACTGCGTGATTTGCAATATATACTTCTCTCTGTGTTCCTGAGCTGAAGAAATGGCGGGCAACTGAAATCTGCCTTTAGTGCGACAAAAACAAGACGGGAGATATGAGGTGGGAAAGAGGTATACAGACAGCGAGCAAAATCACAAAGTGGACTTTATGGTGCGTGATTATGGTATCACGAAGATAAAAGCCGCTATCATCGCTATATTGCCTATGCTCTGCATTTTCAGCATCTATTTGTTCGGGATAGATAATGGGTATGTTAGCATGGTGTTTAACTGCCTATTTACTAGTGCAACAGTTCTAGTTTTACTACAAAAACTTAGCAGATATCCGCGTATCATAGCTGCTATTGAATACCAAAACATGATTTTTGCAAATGCTCTGAACCACGACACAGAGTTTTGTCTGATACTAAACAGTGGCGGCCAGGTGGTATATTCCGATGCAAGGTTCAATACAAGGTTCCAGAACTTTCCACAGCAGGGGCCTTTGAATCTATACAGCGTGCTAAAACTTGGTAATCTAAGCGATGAAGAAATATCGCGTTTTTTGGATGCGCTGAAGCACAAGTCTCCTGTAAGAACTTACTGCTCTATAAGTAAGAAAAATACGGTGTCAAATTTTTCTCTGATACTGGACCCAATAGTTAACAATCCACAGATCGACATCAACACGGAAGCAACCTTCAGTTTGTTTCTTAATCCCCTATCAAGGCCCCAAGATTATTTCGTCTTGAAGGCCGTAAAGATTACAAAGGAGGGTGTGCATGAAAAACTGCTAAACCGACACAACGTTGGGTCTTATATCCTGAGTCAGGAAGGCGTAATTATTTCCGCAAATTCGAATTTTTTGAAGATCTTTGAGCTTGATACCTTAAAACGTCACACATCATTTGATAGCCTACTTAGTAAACATCAGTCAGACAGTAAAGAAGGTGAAGCGGTATTCGTGACATCTACTGGTACCATGTTTAGGGCGTACGTTACTCAGGAAGTTTTTCATGATAAAAACAACCATAGCTATATTTATGGACTGATTACTCCTAAAAAATTCAATCTTGCAGATTATCAACTAAATCCGTGCTTCGTCCACGCTCCAATCGCGATAGCTCAATGCAGTATGGATGGGAAGATTATTAAGCACAATAAGGCGTTCGCAGCTCTTACATATGACAAGCAGCATCAGGAGTATATATACGAGTACCTGACTTCTGTTTATAGCAAAAAGGTCAAAAAGTATCTTTTAAATGGCGTAATAAACAACATGTCCCTTGAAGGCCAGTTGTGTAACAAAACGTATGTTAAAATCTATATGAATAAGCTTATTCACAATAACACCGTATCAGTGATTTGTTACATAACAGACAGTGCAGATAGGAAAAGCCTGGAAACCCAGCTAGAGCAGTCACAAAAACTCCAGGCTATTGGGCAATTGGCCGGAGGTATTGCTCATGATTTTAACAATATTCTAACCGCAATTATTGGCTTTTGTGATTTGCTTCTTATTCAACACCCTGCAACCGATCCATCCTTCAGGGATATTATGCAAATCAAACAAAATGCCAATCGTGCAGCAAACTTAATACGACAACTAATGGCATTCTCGCGCAAGCAAACTCTTCAGCCGAAGATACTGGATATAAACAACATTGTTGCAGATTTATCCCAAATGATAAAACGACTCATCAGTGAGGACATTGAACTAAAAATATATTACCAAGAAAACATAGGGCTAGTTATGGTGGACCTGTGTCAGCTCGAACAGGTGATAGTGAATCTTGTGGTAAATGCAAAATCTGCAATGAGGTCCGGTGGCAGCTTGACTCTACGTACGTACAACTTCACAGTAGACGCGTCTAGTATGCCAAAAGGCATGTTTGCTCCTGACAAGGACCGTATTGAACACGGCGAGTATGTTGTCCTAGAAGTCATTGATACCGGTCATGGCATCGATAAGCATGTCATGAAGAAAATCTTCGATCCATTTTTTTCAACCCAGAGCGATTCCTACGGTACAGGGCTTGGACTATCCACTGTGTATGGAATTGTAAAACAAACGGGCGGATACATATACGTTAAAAGCCGGGTGGGTGAAGGAACTAAGTTCATGATACTATTGCCAAGAGTCTACGCTTCAGACACTCAAGCAGTAGAAAATCGTTCCATATCGGAAGATGATGATAAAACCGAAGGGGAGTTGGTAAAAGAGGATTTGTGTCCTCAAAATTCCGCAACAGTGCTCCTGATAGAAGACGAAGACCCTGTGAGGGCATTTACCTCGAAAGCTCTATCAAAAAGGGGCTTCAAGGTAATAGATACCAACTCGGGAAAAGAAGCTGTGAAGGCATCAATTGAAAACCGCATAGACGTTGTAGTAAGTGATGTAGTAATGCCTGGTGCAAGTGGGCCCGAAACAGTGGCGGAAATTTTGAAGATACAACCCCATGCAAAGATTATATTTGTATCTGGTTATGCGGAAGAAGTGTTTCATCAACAGCACAAGGGTATTAATTTTGATGAAATGCTTTTCCTGTCCAAGCCTTTCACTTTGAAGCAGCTGCTGCAAAAGGTTGATGATGCGTTGTCTTGCAAAAATCCAAAATAGGACCCAAAATTCGGTAAGTTGGCCCTATCGGTACTGCAATGAGCTGTGATCCATGTATCATATACGTGACTATGCCTGACCACGACACTGCATGCAAAATCAGTAGTGAATTGCTTAACCATCGCCTAATCTCATGCGCCAACACGTTCTCTAACGTAACCTCTATGTACTTGTGGAATGGCGAATTAAACACGGACACTGAGTGCGTAACCATAATGAAAACCCTGACGCATCTTTGTGAGCGCGCGATGCAGAAGATACAAGAACTCCATCCTTATGACGTGCCCGCAGTGTTTTCAATCCCCGTAAAGGACTGTAGCCAGGCGTTCCTAGACTGGATGAGCTCCTCTCTAGTAGATGAAACAAGATCATCATAACCAGAACTCTATATTCTAGTTTTCTGAATGGCCTGAATAGTAACACCACGTTCTCGAAGTGTAAAAATTTCGATTGAAAGCTCACGTGGATCAGTGGATCAGTGGATCAGTGGATCAGTGGATCAGTGGATCAGTGGATCAGTGGATC
>NZ_JAQLOH010000051.1 GCF_028204095.1 Candidatus Anaplasma sp. TIGMIC | reverse complement strand
GCAGGTCACCTGGCTAAGTCTGTAGGAGGAGAGTATCAGCATGGTGGAGGAGCGGAGTGGCGCAAAAATCGTATGTCGTTTTGCAGCGGAGCGCGCTATATACGTTGACTCAGATATGATCGTGGATGTTTTTTCACAGTCTCCACGTTTTTCTGCGCTAATAGTAGTGCTTCTATAGACATAGTCAGTACAGGATGGGAAAATTGGGGACATATATCGCATGTTGGGACAAGAACGAAGTCCCTAGTATGCATAAGCTTGTGGGGAAGGGTGAGGGCATCACTGTCGAGTATCGTGTTTTCCCATAGTACCAAATCAATATCTATGGTTCTAGGGCCCCAAAACTCGTGGTCAAACCGACCTAGTGAGTACTCAATTTGCTTTGCGCATTTTAGAAGACTTGTGGGAGACAGGTTTGTACCACCCGAGATCACTGCGTTGAGAAAGGGAGTATCCCACCAACTTGGTGCTCCTGAGGGAAGCAAAGCCCTGCTTTCGTATATAGGCGAGAACTCTTTACCGTCTAGTGGGAGAAGCATAGCGGCTTTTCGTAGGTTTTCTAGCCTATTTCCTACGTTGCTACCTAGGGCTAACACCACCATACTTATCCAAATAACTTTTCAAGACGATAAGGGAGCGAAAGCTTGTTCATCATACCCGCGCTACTACAGGGTATATTATAGGGTTTAAATTTAGTTTGTCACAGCGTGTAAGTACATGACGCATTTGGTTAGCAAACTCTATACCCCATGGAAAGACGTGCAGTAGGGAGTACCGGAGTAATATTCCACCATTTGTGTATATTTCAGGTACGAAACCCAAGAATATCTGCAAGCGATCTTACTTCGAGCCTATGGTGCCGCGCTATGAACTACTGCATATTATTGCACACAGGGGTACGCAGGGCTTTGCATGTTTTGCAGTGCAGAATAACGTTGAGCGATGGGGAGAATCCTAGTTCGAAGCCCATACAGCGCGTCCCTTATATTGGCTCATACTGAATTCCTTATAACGAGCTTCCAAGGGCTCTATAGGCATGTCTACTACACCATGTATCTTGAGCACATACTCAGGTATAGATCTTCCTATTAGTGCATGGGGCACATCAGCAAATATTTCCTCAAACTCGCGTTGTTTTTCCAACTCCACTGACGCTATTATTCTACTTTGAGATTCTGAGAAAAGGACGGCTCTTGTCCAAAGATCGTCTAGGGTTATGCCATCAGTTGGCACAGAACGTAGATCTATCTCCGCGCCTAATCCCCCACCTATCAGTGATTTTATCAGACTAACTGCTATGCCACCTAACCCTGGAGCGATTGCTGAAGCAATGACTTTTGATAACGTAGCCTCGTGGAATTTTTTGTATAACAGCCTAGCACTTTTAGCATCGACTTTAGGCACGCACAAGTTACCTTTGCCGCTGTATAACTGGTACTCAGACATTCCCAATTCGTTATATGTCATGCCTAGGATATATATGAGAGCCCCAGGCCCCTTCACGTGCTGTGTAACTGCGTTGCGTACATCCTCTATTACGCCCAGAGTTGAGATGAGCAAGGTGGGAGGGGCCGAAATATGTACGGTGTTACCTTTTGCATCATACCCCTTAAAATCGTTAAACATGCTGTCCTTCCCGGATATGAATGGCGTGCCAAAGGCAACTGCATAGTCATAGCAAGCCTTGGCCGCTAATTTTAACTGCCAGAGTCTTTTAGGGTTTGTGGCATCGCACCAGCAAAAGTTATCTATTAACGCCATGTGCTCAATGTTTCCTCCAGTAGCCACATGGTTCCGTATCGCAGTGTCGATAGCACATGCCGCCATGCAATATGGGTCTATTTCACAATACACACACCCCAGGCCCTGTGCCTTTACTATACCCCGTGTTGAAGACAGAACTGGTCTCAAAACAACTGCATCTGCGCAAATGTTGCCCTTGCCATGTAGTGGCTTTATCACGGAAGTACCTTGTACTTCGTGATCATATTGGGATACTAGAAACTCTCTACTGCAGACATTTTTGCGCCCCATAATATGAAGTAGATCTTCCTCTACGCTTGTATCGGCGATCTGTGTTGCAGGCTGTGTGTTGCGCTCCCACTTTTCCGTGTGCAACTGTTGTTTAGGGTGTCCGTTGTGTAAGAACTCCGTATCAATATCCATAATCACTTCGTTGTTATACCTGACAATGGCACGTCTTGTGGAGTTGAACCGGCCAATAATGCTGATTTCAACGTCGTGTTTGTGCATTACTTCTGCCAGAGCATCGTACTTGTCCTGTGGGACAGCAAGAGTCATTCTTTCTTGAGATTCTGAAACCCATATTTCCCAGGGCATGATATTTTTCGTCTTTAGGGGTACCTTTTCCAGCTCTACTGTAAAACCGTTGATGCCCATCTCTCCCACGGAGGAGGAAAGACCTCCGGCTCCGTTATCAGTAATCGCGTTATACAGTCCTCTATCACGAGCCTCTTTTATAATGGCATCCGAAAGCTTTTTCTGTGTTATAGGGCTCCCGACTTGTACTACGGTACTGCTGAAATTTTCCTTCAGTGCATGAGACGAAAACGTCGCTCCGTGTATTCCGTCTCGTCCCACTCTGCCGCCAATGACCACAATGTAGTCTCCATCTTGAACAGTCTTTATGTGTGATGGAGACCCTCCAATATTTCTTGGTATAATGCCTGTGCTACCTACAAAGACCAGCGGTTTACCGCAAAAGTCGCTGTGAAAGTACATAGAACCTACTGCAGTAGGGATCCCAGAGCAATTTCCTCCGGTGTTTACGCCCATTATCACGCCATCCATTATTTCTTTGGGAGGAAGAATTTTCTCTGTACATTCTTTGTCCCTATGGAGAGGCTGATCCAGGTGTTCGGCAAAGCAAAAGTAATAGGCATTCATCACGGGCTTTGCTCCTAGGCCGAACCCGATTATGTCTCTATTGACGCCCAGTACACCAGTTTCAGCGCCGCCAAAAGGATCCAATGCAGATGGGCTATTATGTGTTTCTACCTTGTCAACCACAAGGAAATCGTCATCAAATACTATTGCACCTGCGTTATCAGAGAACACTGACACGCAAATAGGGGAGTTTATTTCCTCTGTGGCACGCTTTATGTAATGCCTGTAAAGGCCACTGCTTATT
Source organism: Candidatus Anaplasma sp. TIGMIC (assembly GCF_028204095.1). Lineage (GTDB taxonomy): Bacteria > Pseudomonadota > Alphaproteobacteria > Rickettsiales > Anaplasmataceae > Anaplasma. The sequence goes on along the minus strand of NZ_JAQLOH010000051.1, from coordinate 1,796 downwards.
TCATCTATGGAAGCAGAAAATATATTGTGTTTGCAGTGCTCAGACCATGTTTGCGCCAGTGTTTCTAACTCTATGTCGTTTGGGGCCCTTTTTTCCTTGTCAAAATATGTTCTTATAGCCTTTAAGGCCTCCAGAGACAAATTTAACGCCCCTCTATTCTGTATACCGGTTTCGCTTATATTGATTAGCTCATCGTCAGTGACATGCAAATCTACTCTGCATACGCTTGTTTCAAAGCCTATACCGCTATCTATGTAGCCCGCATTGAGATACGGTATGGGGTGTGGAGATGTCTTAGGAGCCTTTATAGTGTTATTGACAGCATCTATGTATTTTGCTCCCAAAAACGTCACATTGAACGTTTCAGCCTCCTTATTTTTACTGACTAATTTGCAGTATTTGACCAACGGATTATAACTCGGCGGTCGGGGCACGTGAGTTTCATGGAATGAAATTTCTGAGGCATGGACGCGGACGTCCTCAATTTTCAAGTAATTGCTAATGATCTGTGCTGCGGTTTTTCCTACGTTATCGGTCATTCCAGGAAGGTACGCGATTTCTGCAGAAGATGATGCTGCGAAAATATCAAACAGGTCATATGGCTTCTTAGTGACAATATTGCGATAGCCCGGAGTATCTGAGTCATACACACCATCTTCGTAAACAAAAGCATAGAACCGGTCTGTAGTCTTATGTGATAGCAACTTGCCGATTAGCAGCACATTTTCAGGCGAGATTTCGTGTGGGAGGTGGACTGTGTAAACTTGCTTCCTGTCGCGTTGCAATACGCTATCAATCGTGATACTGACTATCATTCTATAAACGAAAAATTTGCTTTGCAGCATTATTGCAGATACTGAGTTTTTACACACTAAGATAATGAAAAACCATTAGTCTTTGGATGAAGATGTAGTCTCAAGATCGTGAAAACGCGGATTTGACACTCAGCACGTGATAAAGGCAGAAAGCAAATGAGCAGTGCCATGCAAAAGGTGTCAGGTGAAGATAAGCCGGATTCTGTGTTTTGTAGTCATTCATCTAGGATGTGTATCGCTACACATCTCATGCAGCTTACCCGGGCAATAAGTGAGAGAAGACACAATGCCCTTCTTAGCCTTGCTCCTGGTAGTGGTTACCTTGCTACTACGTGTTACCACGAGTACGGTGCGCTCTTACCGCACCTTTTCACCCTTACCTCTTACGAGGCGGTAATTTTCTGTGGCCCTAACCTGGAGTTACCCCCGGCAGGAGTTACCTGCCACCATCTTCCCTTGGAGTCCGGACTTTCCTCTGTGTGAGACACAGCAACTACGACTCCACCTGACAGCAAAGTCTATCGCAATAGAATCTGCGGCACAAGATACTTGTAGCGCGAATTTCTTTGTTGCAGCAAGTTTCTACGGGCAGAATCAGCATGTTGGGCATGCTATGACGATTAAGATGCTACGCACCACAAGGTTTTGGAGAAATGGCAACAAGCGTGTTGGGTTGTTGTGTAAGGCAAGGGTGAGATATTTGCACTAGCACGTTAATTGGTAGGTGTCCACATTGGGCAATCTGCGAGCCACCGGGCACTACGGAGTGGCTGTAACGCGTAAGATGTCCTGTAGCAAATTTCCGTGATAGTCATTCTGTTATCCTGTGTGCCGTAGGCTGTAGACACAGCATGCGCCAAAATAGCCATTGCTCCGGAGAACTCAAACATTTATGTAGATATGTGAGCAGGTATACTGCATGATGTTGTGCCTGTGCCTGTGCCTGTGCCTGTGCCTGTGCCTGTGCCTGTGCCTGTGCCT
>NZ_JAQLOH010000050.1 GCF_028204095.1 Candidatus Anaplasma sp. TIGMIC | reverse complement strand
TTGTGAATCCGCCAGACCACGGCCATGCACGTGCACTGTGTGAAAATGTCACGCAACGCTTCCGCGAAAACGCAAAAACTCTACAGCTACACAGTGGACAACACTATGCGCAAGCGATTTTACGCTACAACGTCACTTTTGTCAGTAACCTGTTGCAAAAATTTTTCGATTGACTGTATGGGACGATATGCTACAATCCGGCCTTCTATTTCGTGGAGACTTCAAGTTAGGGGATGTCCGTAAAGATAAGGTTAATGAGATTGGGTGCGAAGAAGAAGCCGTTCTACAGGGTGGTGGTTTCTGATTCCAGGGTGCAAAGAGACGGGAAGTGCATAGAGCAGCTCGGCTACTATGACCCCATGGTGTCTTGCGGCGAGCCCGGATTTTTGAAGGTAAATGAGGAGAGGCTCAGCTATTGGCTAGGCGTCGGTGCGCAGCCTACTGACAGGGTTTCCTGGTTCATCAAAAAGGGCCTTGTGGCTGTTGCTGGGGCATGCGATTAGCATAGTCTTGCTTGGTAGGTGGTTGCTGAGTATGGCTATTGCGGGTACCCGTTTTTCGCTGCATGTAGATGAGTGTCCCAAGTCGGTGTGAGTTTTCCCAACAGTGAGGTTCGCTGTCGCTCGTGCGCATTGTGCGAGCAGCGAGGCATGTCGTGTTATACTGGTATGTTCCAATTTTTAAAGTGAGAGTTGGTATTGCGCGTTTTGTGCGCTGACTGGGTGTTCTTTTTCCTAGTTGTTTCACGCTATATTCTGCTATACGAAGCTCTGTCCTTTCTCCGTCGTAATTTATACTGTGTGCGTGTTGTAATTCAGCAATGGCGAGGTAGAGGTAGTCTTCGTGGTGGTTGTTGACGCCGTGACACGAGTAAAAAGAAAAACTCATGTTTTTGGCGACACATATTAGGAACTCTGCAGGTATGTGTCGTTTTTTCTTTATATTGCCACTAAAACGCATGTGGATAGAAAGTTGTTGCGACATAATAAGCCTGTTGCATGTTCTTAGAAACCCGCAGTTAGAGCTGTTTGTGCGCTGAGCTACGAGATTTCTCATCCAGCGTGGCGCCTTCCGGCTGTGACTTTACCGAGATTTTGGTTGGTTGAAAGATAGTGCGCAATGTACCTAGCTGGAATTTACGGTGTGAGTTGCCAAGTAACGGAGTGGTGAAGAAGATGAGGGGCTAAATGCTGTGGCGAATTTGCCAAACCATTGTGGTATAGTAACCTTAGTGCAGTTCATAGCTTGTTTTTAAGGGTTCTTTGCACTATATCGCAGGGACTACGTGATGAACTAATCATCCATGAACAAAACTTCTCCGCTCCGGGAGCTGTCAAAGTTTACGAGACTCTCTACGATATCCAGAAGGCCTTTCAGCTTAGGACCCCAGTCAAGTTTTTTCAATGAATCCATATCATCAACTTCGTGGTCAGGAATAATGGTTGGACATACAGCATTAATGCATACAGCTGGGAATAACTCAGGTGCAGCTAACTTTGTGAAATCTGCGAGCGCGCGTTTTGATAATAGATATGGAAAGTACTTGGTGCGTTGTCTTGTTATGCCGGCGTCTATCATGTTAACCACTTTACCTATGTTGCATTTCCTAGCAAAGGATTGAGTGAGTAGCAGAGGACATTGCAAATGTAAAAGAAAGTTCTCATCGAGATCAGTGGACGTGCAATGTGCGAAGTCATTAGCCCGGAATACAGAAGCATTGTTAATCAGGACGTTACAGTGTGGGAATGAGTTAAAAGCATGTTCAATTAGAGGTTCTAGAGATGAGTGATCACGTAGATCAGCCTGTGTAATAATACATGACCTTCCGTATTGGTGAACGGTTTCCTGGAGGCTTAAGGCGTCACAATGAGATGTGTTGTAGTGAGCCACTATGTCATACCCATGTTTTGCAGCAAGAAATATAGCCAACGCCCTTCCAACTCGGCGCGCGGCACCTGTTATTATGGCGGCTTTTCCTATCGAAGGTCCTTGCAAATGTATCTCCTGGTTGACATTGTGTGTATTGTGAGCCTAGAGCATACCGACGCCATGGTCAATTCCCTCTGTATCACATGTACAGAGGGCAGACCAGTGTGCCGCGGTATATAGGCAGCTTCGAAAGAGCCTAGCTAATACATTAGCTCACAAGATCGGTAAAACAAAAGCCGTAGTGATCCAACCACTCTAGTTTGTTCTTATATAAGTCTCGCAGGTCTGGCATGTCATACTTTAGCATGGCCATGCGCTCTACCCCCATACCAAAGGCAAAGCCTCTGTACTGCGAGGTATCAACATTGGCATTTTGCAAGACTTTTTGGTGAACCATGCCGCAACCTAGTACTTCAACCCATTGCCCATCGGAGTTCTTAACATCAACTTCCGCAGAGGGCTCCGTAAAAGGAAAGAAACTAGCCCGCATACGCGTTTCAACAGTGGGGCCAAAATACGCCCGTAGAAAATGATTTATGACGTACTTCAGATGTCCCATACTTACATTTTTATCTATGTACAATCCTTCCACTTGATGGAACATAGGGCTGTGGGTAGCATCCCAATCATTTCTGTAAACCTTCCCACAAGAAATCACCTTTATTGGAAAATCTTTACATCGTTCCATGGTTCTAACCTGCACAGAAGATGTATGCGTGCGTAGAACCACACGTTTATCTCCCAGTCTTTTTTTCATATAGAACGTGTCGTTGAGCGTCCTAGCAGGATGCTGCACCGGCGTGTTTAAGGCGTCAAAAACGTGATACTCATCTTCAAGATCTGGTCCATGTACCGCTACAAACCCAAGACCCACAAGGATGTCTTGCATCTCGGACATTACCTTTGTGATAGGATGCAGGAGCCCATAAGGCCGACGCCGCGAGGGCAATGTAATGTCGACAGCATCGGCTTTGAGTTTCGCTTCGAGCAACGCGAGCTCAAACTGTTCTATGCGCTTACTTAAAAGCAGCTTGATTTCTGAACAAACAGCATTTGCTTCCGCGCCTATAGCCTTACGCTCACTCAGATCCTCTACACTTGGTATTAGCTTCATAAGCGAAGTGATGGAGCCCGATCTTCCCAAGTACCGCGCACGCACCTCATCGAGACTTTCAAGGGAACTACAAGCAGCAATAGTTAACTGCGCGTCCTGAGCAAGCTCACGAATCTGCTTGAGCAACGACACAGGTACGTCCACAAGCAGTTGCGGCAGCGCTAGCGATTTTCGCAAAGCTATCCTTGTCCTTTACAGCCATTTCTGCCAGCATCTTCCTATTCAGCCCAAGCCCACACAACGACACTCCATGCATGAACTCTGAATACTTCAATCCGTACAGCCCAGCAGCAGCATTAATACGCACTATCCATAGAGACCTAAAATCTCGCTTACGTGTCCGCCGATCACGGTATGCATACGCGAGAGCCTTCTCCAACCTCTGAAGCGCAGCCCTGTAACAATTCTTAGAACGGCCTCTGTAGCCCTTTGCAAGAGCAATAACTTTTTTATGCCTAGCTCTGGTAGTTACACCGCGCTTTACCCTAGCCATTAATTCCTCGTATCAACAAAACAAACTTAATCAAAGACCATACGGTATAGAAGGAGCGACAATACGTGCATCAGACACGCTCATAAGCGTGGTTCCACGGCGCGTACGCAGCCCGCGCCTGCTCCGCTTAGTCATACCGTGACGCTTTGTGGACTGTGCCGCAACTATCTTTCCACTAGCGGTAACTTTAAACCTCTTCTTCGCAGAAGACTTCGTCTTCAACTTCGGCATACAACCCCTGCGCCAACGACAACAACAGCCCCCTAGCTTATATACTTATCATGGCAGTGTCAACCCGTATAAGGTTAGCCGTTTTGGGGTCCATTCATAAAGCATTGGGTACGTGATTGCACTGAAGGCTCTAATTTTGCACATTTTACTGCATATTTTTTTCCAGATTCACGTCCACATTTTCCCAGTCGCGAAAATAGTAGAAATCGCCGGTGATACAACCTGTAATGCTTAAACTGGGCTTAAAATTCTTGACACATATAGTGTGTATGGTACCATGCGAAACCATGGTCGCAGATTGCTGGATTAACCGAATCTTAAAGGATTGTGGTCTAGTGTTTGTGTCTGTGTAGGTTATTAAAGTTGGGGATTCTTTAGACATGTCATCAAGCAATGAGGAGGCTCCGTTGATGCCAAGGGCTGTCGCTGTGTGGTTGGTTGATAATACAGCCCTGACATTTAAGCAGATAGCCGAATTTTGTGGGTTGCATATCTTGGAGGTCAAGGGTATAGCCGATGGTGAAGTTGCCAAGGGAGTTGTTGGGTGCAACCCGGTAGCCATGGGGCAGGTCACTAAGGATGAGATAGAGGCGTGTCAGAATGACCCAAATAGAATACCGAAGCTCGTTTCTTGTCGGGGTACGAGTACCGGCACGAGCAGGCGGCGTAGTGTGCGTTACACTCCTGTAGCGCGGCGTCGTGATAAGCCTGATGCCGTGTGCTGGATTCTGAAGTACTGTTCTGAGATGCATGATTCGCAGATTGCTAAGCTAATAGGGACTACCAAGGCTACTATAGCCGCGGTTAGGAATAAAGAGCACTGGAACTCTAGCAATATCAAACCGCGGGATCCGGTTCTACTTGGCCTGTGTACGCAAGCGGATCTTGATGATGCAATTATGCGCGCGCAGATAGTTTCTGAGCGTGAGCGGAGAGTCAGGAACATTAACAACGAGGCAATGCAGAACCAAAAGGTGTAGCTGGCGTTGCTTTGTCGCGGGGTGGTAATATTTACCTCTCGCGGTCGAGTATGGCGAGTCCCTAATTCTATAGTGTCGATATTTTATAGAAGGTCGTCTTGTGTGTGGCAAGGGAAGGAGAAAGGCAAAGGCGTCGCCGGAGGCAGATGTCTCGGAATCCGAGAGCGTGGGGCGTAGCAAAAAGAGTAGTAGTACTGGCGTACAGGTCATAGATTTCAGCGAACTCAAGAAAAAAAGCACAGGGGAGCTGCTAAAGATAGCGGAAGAGCTGG
>NZ_JAQLOH010000049.1 GCF_028204095.1 Candidatus Anaplasma sp. TIGMIC | reverse complement strand
AATTTTAGGATCACTCGCCTTAAGAGCCTGAGCGAAAGCGATTCCTATGCAATATTACGCCCGCAACACAGGAAATTCAGGTACTTGCCGCACAACCGCAAAGTTGCGGCGACCCGCAGGCCTACTTCCATATTCCCATGCGTGCTTTGGAATTCGTGTAACCGCAACATGCTTACTTGAAGTGAGATATGGCTCCATCAATGCCGTATTTTTTGATAACGCCGTCGACTACTGATCTCTGGTTTATTGCAACACTTGTGGAATTATTGAAGCGAATGTCGCGTACTTTTGGTTCTGTGGCACCAACAACATGAAATTCCAAAACTACAAAGTCATCTTTCTGTTCTGGATTGATGAACCTCACTCGCACTGCGTATTCCCCGCTATCTTGCTCACGAACAGACATTATCTTCATTCTGTAGTGTGCAAAAGTTCTTAACTGTGTTACGTACACATTCTTTATGTAACGCCCATATCTGTCCGAAAACACCGCTCGCTGCTCCGCTGATGCTTCTTTCCAGTATCTGCCCATTACAAACTTCGATAATTCTTGAAAATCTAGAACCTTGTGCACAGCTTCCTCAAGCCGCCGATCAACATCCGTGTTTTCCTGAACTATGGCGTAAACTTCAGTTTTGAGTTCTTGAACAAAGTTACAGATGCCTACATGCTGGGTGCACGTATTTAAGCTGTTCGAAAAAGCGGAAAGAAACACAAATGATATTGCAGCAAAAAACAAGCTGCTAACAGTAGCATATAGTTTGCGCATGCCCTTATCCTCCAGTGCGTGAAACTATGCTAATGAGCAGTACTTATCTGAACATTAACACTGCGTTATTCTGGTGACTCAACGTTCGCATCAGAGCACTCACCAGTCTCAACTTCTATGGTTATGTGCGTTATCCCAAAACGCTCTCGCAAAAGCTTTTTGATTGTTTTAACAACAAACAATGGTTGGCTATGAGCGCCTTCTGTACCAGAAATCTTCACGTGCATTGTCATTATTGGGTAATCTGCCGTCAGGGACCATAGGTGAACGTGGTGTACATCAATAATGCCCGCCACAGACGACAGGATGTGTGTTTTTACATCCTCTATATCTATATCGTAGGGCTTTCCTTCTAGCAGAATGTTACTAGAGTTTTTTACAACTCTGAAAGCGCTGTATACCATTATGAAACTGATAGCAACCGTAAGCAGTGGATCTATCAGCTGCCAGCCGCTTAGCTGAATCACTATGGACGAAACAATCGCTGCAACTGATCCAAGCAGATCCCCTACTACGTGTAGAAGGGCGCTTTGCACATTTAGGTTGCACTCATTTTTTCTATACATTATGAAAAACACTGCAACATTAGCCACAAATCCAAACACCGCTACGTACAGCATTAGCTGCCCATCGACCTCCACGGGGTCTATAAACCTATGTATAGCTTCAACCGTCATCAATGCCGCAATGACGAGTAATGAAACCCCGTTTACAAACGCAGCCATAACCTGAAATCTGTGATACCCATACGAACGTTGCGTATCCGCACTCTTCGTAGTTAATCGAAAGGCTACACAGCTAAGAATTAGTGCAACAAGATCGGTAAGTACATGGCCAGCATCAGAGAGAAGTGCCAAAGAATTTGACACCACTCCGCCGATAGTCTCGGCTATCAGAGTGAATGAGATAACTACTATTGCCACAATCATGCGTACGTGCATGCCGGAAGAGTACTGACTATCGCAACTGGTCATGACGCACCATAATATGAGTGGGTAATACTGGACTCGAACCAGTGGCCTTTTGCACGTCAAGCAAACGCTCTACCACCTGAGCTAATCACCCGATAATCGTATGATAGGATATATCAATAGAATGTCAATTTTGCTCTAGAGCCAACTTTATAGCATACGACACAAAAAATATACTGATGGGTATAAGGCACATAATTCCCATTCCTAACAGTACCATGATATACCCGTTGGGAGCGGCTTCTATGTTTTGCAGTGCCTGCAGAAAAATGTGGAAATATATAACTACCGGAACAACAATCGGGAATATAAGCAACTGCGCTATTACAAGCCCTCCTTCTCCGCCAAGGACCAGGGTATGCCCAACGGCTGACATGAAATTCACTACAAGTAACGACGCCGCAAGAGCTGCACCTAGCATCAACGCGTGAGACATTGTGCCGCCCAGAACTATGCAGTCAGTCACAATTGCAACGATGCTTATGGGCACCGCTACACACACCCAGTGTGCAAGAATCTTCAAAAATACTATCACCTCCGGGAGATCCGATTGTATAAGTATTTGCTCAAGCGCGCCGCTATTGTACTCTTCTTCAAATGCAGCTCGAATGGATATCTGCATAACAGAAACACTGCACACCCAGAAAAGACATGGCATAACCTTCACAGTGCACTCTGCAGGTAATACAAACAATGCGGTTCCGATAACCACAGTGAATAGAACCGCAACATGAGCGGTACTACCGCTTTTGCACGCGAATACTCGCAATTCTTGCAAGAACGTTCTGAAATACGACACGCTAGTAAAATATCATCACGCTTTTTTGCAGCATAGTAGTACACCAAATATTAATCAAGCATTCTTAGGATCTGTGACGCAGTTGTGACTAACTCGGGAGGGCGTGGTGTTACCGGAAGACTATATAGCTGATGATGAGGATGACGAAAACTACATGAACCCCAGGCAGCTGGAGTATTTCAGAAAGCAGCTTATTGAGTGGAGAGAAACGCTGAGGAGAGAGTCTGAGGAAAAAACCAAAGAAGTTCTCCAATCGCATGTGGATGCCGATTTAACTGACATGGCCACAAGGGAGTACGATACCGATCTCACGTTGCAGGCATGCAATCGTAATGACGAGCTTGCACTTGAAATAGACAAGGCACTGCAGCGGATAGATACAGGACTGTACGGTTATTGCGAAGAAACTGGAGAAAAGATCGGTATTGGTAGGCTCAAAGCGAATCCTGTAACTTTGTATTGCATAGAGGAACAGGAACGTCGTGAGCGTAGGCAAAAGCTGTATAATACCGGCGATGACGACGAAGATGATTTGTAGAGTTTTGAAGGTGTAGTTCACAGCTTACATTCACCTTGTGGTTCCAAGAAGATCCGTTCAAACGTTTATGCGGCTCCTTTCATACTCAGTACTAGCGCCGTGTTCCCGCGTTTAAGCATACTTGTGTTAATACGCGCAACACATGGGTACAAAATTTATTATATCCTACACTGCGTGATTTGAAATCGCCCTACTGCGCAAACGGTGATAGCCACTTACGCCATATGCCAGTACTTTTGGGGATTACATTAATTCCTGCATTGTAACTCATACTACGCAGCTGTTCCGGTAGGTAAAATTTTCTCCAAGTAGCCGCAGGCTGATGCACTAAACGCTGCTGGATATTTGTACTGTGGCTACTTTACGCTCGCAATGCGACACGGATAGACACTATACGCACGCTGCGAATGCAGGTACTAGTTCCTGGCTACTTGCTCGCGTGCTTGGTGTTAGCGAGTCGAGTATTTACACACGTCGACAAATACATGGCCGCTAGCGCATATAGCAAATTTTCTGACTCGTTAGCCTGCGGGCTTCAGCGCTTCGTAGTCACAGCACATGGATGCCAGGATTCATACGGATGCAATGCTAACATCATACGTCGAAGTACCGTTACCACAACATGTGCATCTACGAAACCGTAGCCTGTTCGTGTTGCGGATACTTCAGCTCCAGTATGCACCACGTGTCGCACAAACCTGTACTATCAACAACAGAGGTACGTGTGCATTCGTGGCACGCAACAAGTCTTACAAGTCCTCCCAGCCGTACTGTCCGGTTTTTATAGCTTGACCAGAGGATTTTTATCTAGCTTTCTTACTTCTTTAATTTTGCCTTACATTGCAAAAAGACACGGTACACTACGCAAAACTACAATGAGTTTAAGGGGCCTTACAGCTTGCGCATTAGCACCAATTCTTCTAGAATGCGCAGATACTGGGATTGCTGTTATATGCACAAATAGCAAGGCTATGCCCTCTGTGTGCATGATGGGATAGTGGCGACTCATGCAGATACTAGGGTCTTGTTGTTGGGTTCGATCTTATGAAACAAAGTGAAGGGTTCTGGAGTAGTTTACAGAAGAGTCTTTGCAAGACATCATCAAAGTTGAGTGAAGGTATTCGTAGCATCTTCAAGGGAGGTGCAAAGGTCGATCATGCGACGTTAAAATCCTTGCGAGAATTGTTAATTTCAACTGACATGGGTACTGAAGCAGCAGCGTTTTTTACGGAACGGGTAGCTTCTATGCAGTTTAGTGACGCAGTGGAAGACGAAATTAAGCAAGCGTTGGCCAAGGAAATAGAAAGTTTCTTGCAAGACAAAGCTAGGCCCATAACAACCAAGCACACCCCACACATTATACTGTTGTGCGGCGTTAATGGCAGTGGCAAGACCACTACTATAGCTAAGCTTGCGCGTAAATTTCAAACTGAAAACAAGACAGTTTTGTTTGGCGCGTGCGATACTTTTCGTGCAGCTGCCGTTGAGCAATTATCGATTTGGGCTCATAGGCTCTCGTGTCCAATAGTTGCCGGGGAGCTTGGTGCTGATGCGGCTAGTGTTGCATACCGGGCTGTGCAGCAGGCTATCAACGACGGCGTGGACGTCGTTCTGATAGATACCGCTGGTAGACTACATAATAACAAAAATCTGATGGAGGAACTTGCCAAGGTGTGCCGTGTCATACGCAGGCACGACGAAACTGCGCCACATGATATTGTCTTAGTATTGGATGCTACCATTGGGCAAAATACCTTTACTCAGGTTGAGACATTTTCTAAATTTGTGACCATCAGCGGTGTTATACTGACAAAGCTGGACGGAACTGCCAAAGGCGGTATCCTCCTAAGGATAGCACAAAAGTACGACATGCTTTTACACGCTGTAGGTACGGGGGAAGGCATTGATGATTTTGCAGATTTCTCTGCGAAAGAATTTGCTAAAGGTCTGCTGGATATTTGACCGCCGCTCCAGACGTTGCAGCAGCAACATATAAACAATTTTTACTGGAATACGCAGGATCCGAGGATAGGTTTTAAGGATAATATGCTTATAGCTATGGAGGGAAGCG
>NZ_JAQLOH010000014.1 GCF_028204095.1 Candidatus Anaplasma sp. TIGMIC | reverse complement strand
TTTGAAGAAATTTAGCATCATTGGTACTGCGGCACCTGACAAAGTTGATATGGAATCTGCGCCCATTGCGGTGCTGCATATATTGTGGATGTGCCCTGTGTTTCATGTGGTTACCTGGTGCAGATGGTCCTTTGTCTACTGTGAATAGGCGTTTACTTTGCATAAAGGAACGATCGCGTCAGCTGAAGCTGCGTTCTTTGGCATGGTATATGTTTTTGACAGACCACACACAATGCAGTCTTGTGCACACGCTATCTCGTTCACTGCTCGGAGCAGCGCAGCTAGTAGTGGCCGGATCTCTGCGTAAACAGAGGTTAATTACCATGTGGCATTTCTAAAATGGTACCGTGGGTGACGTACTGAGGCGCTTTGCAACCCAAAATAAAAGACAATAAACGTAACCCTTCTAAAAGAAGCAGCACATAAGGCATGTGACACGCATAACAGGAAAGAGTACTGCTTCAGAATTACACACGAAGCAATGTACCTCCTTCTCACACGACGCTACGTTCTTAAAACTCCCGCGAGTGTCTCTCTCTGTACGAAGAACACGGGCAAGCACCAAAAACTTTATTAACTCCTACCAATAGATCTTTTATCATCGATACCCTGATACTCTGCAAGCAGCAGTTCAGTCTCTTCAAGTGTTGAAGGAGGCGCTGCGTAGCTGGTGAAACGTTCTAGAGGTGCAAAACGACGCTTCCTTGTAAATTTATCTTTTTGCTGCTCCTCTACTAATCCTTCGTCAATAAGATTCCCCTTTCGCAGCTCATAGGGATTAACCAACGCTCCAGGAATGCGATACTGAAGCTCAACGGATTCTCCATGATCTTTATCTTCATACCTACGTATTTCCTCAAGAACGGGCAGTTCCTGCTGCTCCGCTTTGTACTCTTCACTACCAAAAACATCCTTTATCTTCTTAATACACCACTCAAGCGCCCTTATGATGATGTCCTGAATTTGCGCCAATATGCCGGTAGGCTGAGTTTCTATGTGTAATCCGCAAAGAGGAACAGCTTTTATGCTTGCAGAGCAATCGTTGTAAGAAATAACTCCTCCCATTGCCTCATGCATGCTATACCTGAGTGTTACTTGTGCTTTCAACAGATCACTTTCTTCGGCATCGCAATCAGTTGAACGGAAGGTGTAATCCACATCTTCAGTAATCCGTATACCACCATCATTAGTGGCCTCCACGTGACGTTTAATTTGATCAGCATTGACACATATACTTTCTTGCTCTGGGTCTGTTTTACTCTTCCGCATCGCTGCAAATCCCTTCTCCATTGCTTCCCTGATAGGCAGCACAGCGCTGAAATACATAAAGGAGGTAAGCCCGCTCTGATGGCAGTGACTCACTACCTCGTCTAGCAACCTGAGCTTTGTGGGCAATAGTATCTCTTCCGTTCCCAAAAGGCTGTTAAGAGTCAATATGGCACTGCACCTGTCGTGGAACTTTTTAGAAAATGTAGCAGGACTAACTCTATAGTTAGAATCTGTGACGTACTGCATGTCGTTCTTAACTGCAAGGTCAACATTGTCTTCCGTACTCACCTGTTGCCATGCGCCAAGTATGTCATTAATCTGAGTGGGTGTATATGTGCTGTCATCGATGTTCCACGTACATCTCCCAGCATCTTTGACAAATTGCTCTCCTGTAGCACTGTCTACACCGTTAAATGACTCCGTAAGTGCATCGCGGAACGAAAGGGGAAGTATTCCCTTTTCTCTGTTAATAACCTTTCTTCTAATCCGTGAGCTTATGTCTACCACACCTCTACTCGCGGTACCACCGACCAACTTTTCTTTTTCTTCCGTCATCTTATACCCTCCTCGTGGTACAATTTATAGCACATATCGCTACACACAGCACCCCCACCTTGCATGCACAACCCATGATTGTAGCCGCACCCACTTCTCTATTCAGTTACGAAGTGAGTACAAGCCCTTGCTAATGCAACACTATTAAGTCAACTTAAAGTCTTTTAACGATATTTTTCCAGACTTAGTGATAATAGTACCACAGCAAGGACGAGCTAGTTTAAAATTATTAAATCCTTCACATTCCCGAATATGGACGACATTATAACAATGATCGTTGTAGGCAAAATGCATAACCTATAGTACGCTCGCAAAACTCCCCTTTTGCCATATCGACCTGACTTTCTTCAAAGCATCCAATGTCTTCCGGGTATTACAATTGTTACACACGAAAACACCTAGTACGGTGTATGGTTACAATCAAAAGCGCTGTTAAACAGAGTTACCATAGATCACCGAATGTTTTCCTATGAAAACGCTCCAATACCTGGAAGAACATATGCTAAGAAAGCCCGTGCGTTTGGTCGCGCCAAGATTACAAAGCCGGTGTAAATGTACCAGTGTGGCACACGTCAAGTTACTAATATGTTAAAGATAACTGCGCAAAACAAAGTGATGGAGCACATACTGTTAAACATCGGAAACTGAACAGTACTGTAACCTTCCTCTGCCACAACGATAAAAAGCCACTCAACCTCAGCATAGAATTTAGCATTACGTTTATCAGCAATACTTGAAAGAGCCTCAGAGATATTTACTAACAGCACACTTACCCTTCTTTTGCACGATGACACGAAAAAAAACAAATAATGTATTTTAGGAAAAAAAATACGCCAGCAGGATCACAAGAAGAAGCAACCTTAAGCCTACGCATCACTGAAAGGAGCAGGAGATAAAGAGCGGCACTCACCCATCTGTTATGCCATACTCAGCATAAGCAGCACGTCGGGGTGGAGAGATTTGAACTCCCGACCCCTTGGTCCCAAACCAAGTGCGCTACCAAGCTGCGCCACACCCCGAGGCTCGGTCATGGTAAAGCATATGGCAGAAGGTGTCAACATCTCTACTTCCGCAAAGAAATATCGCGATTACGGGTTTATCCGCGGATAAAATAAGCTCTTTTCCCGCATTACAGCGATCTACAACATCTAAAGTTTTTTCTAACCGCAAAAACTGTAGCTACTTTTGATAATCAGACTGATAGGCAAGATATCTCTTAACTTTGGTTCGTAAACCACTTATTATTGCCTGGTTAGTCTTGTTTCAGGGGTAACACTATAGTTAGGGTAAAGACTGCAAAAGGTAGGAAGATTTCTTCCACTAATTGGATTAGAAGACAGATTAACGATCAGTATGTGGCACTAGCGAAAAAACATGGTTATAGATCTAGGTCTGCATATAAGCTCATAGAGATTCACGAGAAGTTTAAGATTTTTCAGCGCGGCATGCACGTTCTGGACCTGGGTTCGTATCCTGGCGGATGGGCACAGGTGGCATCAGAGCTAGTGTCTGATAATTCAAAATCTATGGTTGTAGCGCTTGATATACAGCTCATGGAAGGGCTTCCAAATGTGGAATTTGTGCAATGTGATATAGAAAAGGACACTGATGTCCTCGACGGCCTTCTTCGCAACAAAAGGTTTGATGTAGTCCTGTCGGATATGGCACCAAGGTCTTGCGGACACCGGCAAGTAGATCACGCGAACATAATTAACTTGAGTGAAATGGCACGTGATGTTGCGCTGAAATATCTAAATCTTTCTGGAAGTTTCATAACTAAAATACTGCAAGGCGAGTATGAAGCGGAGTTCAAGATGTCCCTAATGGCACATTTTGAATCAGTTACATATTTCAAACCTAAGGCCAGTCGCAATGATTCTTCTGAGGTCTACCTAATTGCCCTAAGGCTCAAGGGTGGCGAACACCACCTAGAATAATAGTACAACTGATCCTCCTCCTGTAACGGTCCTGCAGCTTATACTGTATACTCTTAGAACACTTTACACTTTGTGGGTTTTATCTAACACTGCCCCTATAATGCCCTCACTTTAAGTGTGGACATTGCGTGCATAAACCATCGCAAACTTGCATGTCAATAGTCTTTCAAAGTGGCATGATGTTCTACTAAATTCACTTTATAACATCATGCGGAATGCATTTAGATAAATTACGTCTACGAACAACTCAAATTCATCTGTAGAAAAGTCTGCAACACCTGGCAACAGAGCGTCATAGTTATAATCAACTATATCTATGCAACTACAGATCCATATTGCTGTATAATGTATAGTGTGTAGTGAAAAGGTCTACTCGTGCATCGAGAGATGTTATTACTTTTTCAGCACACTTTGTGCAGTGTCTATAACGCGGACTGTGCGGGAAATGCAGCTCTGACTTTGCGGGAAATGTAAATAAAAGTTGCATATTTCGCCTAATATGTTATCCATCGATGTAGATGCTGTCTGTGTGTTAGTTTTGTAGGCCTTGCTCGCGGTGTATTCGTCTCGTGATCGGGGTTCGTCCTTTCGTAGCTGCGTGTGTGGGTGTGCCTGGTATGTTTTTGTTGCCGTGGTATCTGCAGCGGGGGATGTTGTCTTTGCCTTGTAGCGTGTTTTCCTTTTGTGTGCTGTAGGGTGTGGCGCGAAAGCAAAGTCGAGATATAGTACGTGGTTATGCAAAGGTATGAATGTATTCCCTCTCATGAACGTATTGCTATTTTTCTATGTGGCTAACACAGGAGTGATGGTGGTTTCGCTTGCATAGCGGAACAGACAGCAGGGTTGTGTGTTGTCTTTGGGTTTGGGGGAAAAGCAGAATGCCAAACAAAAATGAAGAGGTGCAGAAAAGCGAATTGACTGTTTCGCTACGGCCTGAAGTAGGGAACGATGGAACAGTATCCGCAGACGTGTATGAAAATTGGCGCCCTTGCGTGGGTGCGGGGGAAATGGAAGCTACCGGTGCCAGCGCGGCCTCATTTTACATAGGAAACGCTAAAGAAACTGAAAAGGTGGGTGGAGATACTCCAGGGCCTGGACGCGAGGTTGGTCTTGATGAGGTGATTGACTATGCAACGGGTGGCCAAGATGTAAGCGTAGCGTGCGCGGAAAGCGGTCAAGCAGAGAGCTTGCAGGGCGAGAGTGTAGGTTCTGCTGGGGAAGGAGGAAGCGTTGGGGCTGTTAATAGTGGAAAGCCCGCTGCTAAGGCTGCAAGTATGGTTGCAAGAAAAAGTCGCGTGGCACAGGTTCGCGACGCAGTAGCCGAATCCATAGGTTTCTACTTTGTAGTTCACGCACTGTGCTGGCCCTTGGTATTACTCTTGACTGTAGCTGCGTACATACTGAGTCGCCTTCATCTGGTGTCGCACACTTCGGTGCTTGCCACTACTCTAGGTACTTTCTTAGCGACTCCTATTGTGATCTTAGCTGTAGCGGCTGTAGCGACCTCTCTCATACCTGGAGCGTCTAAGGCTAAGGCGGAGACTAAAGGGGAGGAGTCTGTTCCTCTGATGCCAAGTGACAACGTGCATGCTCGTGGGGGGCAAGTGCGTATGGACAGAACCGCTATGCTTGCTTGCGTGTTGACTTGTGTATGCTCTGGAACGCTGGCTGCTGTGCTGGTGGGCTGCGAAGCTCCTTTTGCGTCAGTAGCAGTTACCACCATGGCGGTCTTGACTGCTGTTGGCGGGCTTTGCTTTGGAGTGCACATGCTAACATCGATAGTTCTTACACCGCCGAGCACATACGTAGATGGAGCTCGTGCAGAGGCTCAACAAGGACAGTGTGCCGGGCATCAGAATTGCAATGATGCCGATGGCGGGGGGTTTGTGACTATGCCATACTGTCCCATGGTATAGGTGAGCAGGAGCGTTCTTTAACCGATAGTCGGGATGTATATACAGGGAAGGTGCGGACACGTGTGTTGCCTTTGTGGTTAGCGCGCTGGTGATGCTCCTTCCCTTTTTTTGTAGGAAAAATTTCAGTAGTAGAGCGTGCTTATTGCATGCGTGGTTCCTAAAGTCGATGTTGGGGCCAGGGTATTGAACCGACGGAGGCATAGCTGGCAAGACGGACTTGTCAACGAAGTGGTTTAGAATTCCAAAACTATATTAGCGACGTAAGGGATATGTGTCGCATTGTTTTTTAAAGTACGCTTTTGTATAAATTGGTAAGGGGTGCGACGGATAAGTGGTTTGTTCTCTCTCACATTGGGACATTGTTCGTAGAAACAAGCCTCTGATAAGATTGTGCACAGGCATGCATTTGTAGAGCTTGCTGTTCAGGTTATTGGCTGTACGTAGATGGAGACACTATGGCGGACTCTGTGTTTGGAGAGTGGCCGCTGCGTTATGCCAGAAAGGAATGTGTGATAGCGAGATCTGCTGTTCTCCAAAAGTAACCGTGCTGTGCTTAATCAAGAAGGTCCAATTGCGCGTCATATAGAGATTTGAAGGCTGTATACATCTGTGTAATATCTGACTAGAGAGAATGGGCTACATTGCGAAGTACATGTCTCTAATGTCGAAGAAGAATATGGTCTGGATACAGAATATACAATGTGTACCAAAATGGGGATCTTAGATAGTACGGTATTATGGCGTTGTGGCTAGAGTAAGTAGGTACTTATCTCTTTAAGCGATATGTTTTTGAGAAAAATCCTCCCCGTCTGCAGCTGTTATGCACACGTAAATGCGGATACATAACCGCGAACGTGACAATGCTTAGCCTGGCACGTTGCAGGGTTTAGTATGCGTGCTAAAAGTTTGAGAATTAAGACTGTTAACACTGGCTTTATGGGTTAATTTGTAACGCATACAGTCTTATGAAGCCTATATAGCCTGTTGCATGTAATGCACTACTGTTAAAATTAAAAACGAAATATGCATTTCTGGAAATGTGACGCAGTAAGTTTTCGCTGTGAAAGATGAGGGATCTGTATATTAATGCCCTACTCGAAAGCAGATTTGCAGTCTCTGCCCACACAACGTGCCCTAGCGAACAGATGGATGAAGAATAATATTTTTGGACCGTATTATTTCTAACTTTCAGGACAAAAGTATTGTTTGCTCAGCTGTGGCTGATGTAACATAAACCCTTGATAAGACTCGTGTATTCGTCTAAAGCTGGCAGCATTACACTTTAGACATTATTGCCTTCTTAGCCTCGCGATACATATCCGCTGCCATTAGGTAAATGCCTCCGTGAAGTATTTGGTAAACCTGAAAAGCCCGAATGCGCAGTTTGACTAAATAGGGATCAGAGCTCGGTCTACGTCTTTGTGTAATAATGGACAGGCTACTTCCGCGTAGATGCATGGATGCGTGGAAGCATATAAATACTCGAATTTAATTGATTTCATCCCCTAGTGTATTTGGCGTACCTATATCATGCACGGATTACTATTCGCCCCTCAGAGCCCTATTTCGACACGTGTACCGATCTTGCGGCGCCAGGTGTATATTGCCGCAAGACCATATTTGAAAGAACCAGAAAGAAGGATAATCTCTGGCTGTCTTCCGCGTATTTTACGCATAAATCTCACGCTGCATCGCTTAGTCCGCGACGCATAATATTTTAAGTGGCACAATGTAATATGAAGCGGGCGTTAGTACCGCACCTCACCTAAAATTGCACTCATGTACTACTCTTAATTCATCAGGATAAATCCAATATTGCTGCACGGGCACGTGACTTCCCTCCTAGGGCACTCTAGCTCACGCAACCAGTGTTATACACATAATGGGATACTAGGCTAAAGAGAGATTGCAAGATAATTTGTAAATTTTGCATACTTTTTCCTAAGAAATGCTAACATTTGGTAAACAAAATAAAGAATGAGACTATATGACATGGGGATCAGCTGTTTCAAAGGGAACGTCTAGAGACACGGCGATTGTTAAGGGTAAAAGTGCAAAAACGATTTCGACAAATCATAACGGCCAGAATGGTAATAACACAACCCAACCAATGACTTATGATGAATATGAGAATGCATTAAAATCGCTGGCAAAAACAAAGTTCGGGAATTTGTATTCATTTTCAAGCTTGGCATCACAACATTTAAGTCGACGCTCGAATGTTATGCTTGGCGCTGAAACAATGTACGCATTCATTTGCGACCCTCTATATCAGCTATTGGTACGCGATAATAGCGCACATACTTTTTTGAACGAATCTTGCATGAAGACAGTGTTCAGCTCAACGTTACGTATAGACTGCACAACGATGGGCAATCACGTAGCAGAACGTCGTACCGAGATAAAGAGAATTTGCAGTAATCACAAAGCTGAAAACTCCACAACATTACGCAAACGCAGCGAAGATATACTAGATAAAGCTGCTCACAAACTAACGCTACGCGCATGTGACATGTTATATACCAGCGCATATGAAACTACTAATTATAAGCTTCGGGAATATGACAGTGCCTTGAGGCTGCTGTACACTTCGTTTGTGTATGAAGCGGAGCGCTATGCAGCGTTCCCTGAGAATGGCTGCTCGTTGATAATGTCACTAATGCTTAAAAATCAAAATCTGCATTCTTGCATACGTAAATATGACTACTCTGAATTCTTGAACGAGTTGCGAGCACAAATGCTTCAAGATTCTATAATAACAAAACGCGTTTTGAAGACCGCAATGGCAGATGCTTTGCAACGAAACAAGAGGCTTTTTAATACCTTACTAACGTGTCTTGTATCATGCTCATCACCAGAGCTGAATGCATTTCCCGAACAAAAAAGCTTCCTTGTAACTGCTGCAACAGCCTGTATAAATCAGCTCATGCACTATAGTCCGAAGCTAAGTATTTCAATACACAAATTATTTATTGATAGAATTGACTGTACGAACTTATCAAGCGACGATGTGCTAACTCTTATAACCGAGCTGGGTAACGGCGCACCCGCCTTGGTGTCCGGCATATACATTCCTGACATATATCGTGAGGAAAAACCCATCATTGATAACAGCAACCACGGAATTGAGCGTATTATGGCCGCTACACTCATATTATATCCCGGGGCGAAAATAAGCGGAGAGGAAGTTTTATTGCACGAAGGCAAGCCAGTATTTACCAATCTAGAAAATGGCAAAGTAATCGCAGATCACCCATTTTTCAATGCTGGTGCTTCTGAAGACACTACTGATGCGCTGAATACTGCGATTTTATCTGACATTCGACAACTATTCTCTTCGGTGCGTGAAATGGTACCCAATCCGGATTGGGATGCCTTTGTCACACATTTACACGAGATTTGCGCATTAATGCGAAGTGAAGAGTTTGCAAAAACTGCCAAGAGGGAAATTTTATCAAAATCGTGCAGGGAGCTTCCTGGAGCCATTCTACATGATGATCACTTTTCCACCATCGCCTACGAAAGTATTTTACCAAGGGTAAACAATATCGAGAGATTTTTCCAAAACGAGAGACTTGCGCAGGCTGCACATTACTATACAAAACTCATGTATGATCCTGATAAAGAAATATTCTCTGCTGCAGATTTCCTTAAAGTGTCAGGATGTGTAGCTTCAGGAACCGCTACTGAGCAAGATAATACTGCAATTCCGACAAGGTTCTTTGAAACAATTGACAAACACTTACACAAGTATGTCTCGGGTCCAGACCGCGGCAGTGAATCAAGTGTACAGACAAACTCCCAAACAGTAAGTTCCGGTCTATGCTCTTTTACCGATAAAAATCAGTATAAACTTGCAGACCTAAGTACACGGGAAAGGGCTGAAATTACACAGACGCTATCAAGAAGGTCGTCCATGTCCGTAGTAGAGTGGGAAAGATGGTGTGCAACGGGCGCGGTTGCCGTATTTTTTGCGACAGGGTCAGTATATGCAGCATTTGCCTCACTGGTACCAATATGGGTAGCAGGAATGTTGGTTACGCAAAACGTAATACTACTCGTGTTTGCATGTGTGCAAACAACTGTTGAAGAGCGAAAGAGTTATGTAATGAGCGTAGATACTTCCGCTAGAAAAAATAAATGCGCATTTTGTGAGGGCGCTGCACTCTTACCTACTGGCAACGAAATAGCTCTGCCGGCACATGAACCAGGCGTTACAGTTGATCAAGGCACATCACAGGGATCACAATCTGTTGTGGCCTGCTCATCGCAGGTTTCTGTGCCAGGGTATGGGGCAGAAGCCATAGAAAATGTACCATCAGGAAGTATTTTGGATGCGGTATCCGTACCGGTATGTATGGAAGCGGTAGGGGTAACTGCTTGAAGGCATTTTGTGACGCGCAGGTCGTGTTGCTCACCATGGTGAACAACACGACCACACTACATGAACCCGTAATATACTGTTTCTGTTTTATCCAAAATGAATTATCAGGCTATACACACTGCAAATATATGGTGGGATCCTAGCTCAAAATAGATGTGGAGAATAAGAATCGCAGTTACCCCGATGAGAAACTATAACAAAGTATGTAAGCCTTTATCAGGGATCAATAGATCTCATACCAAAACACATTCACCAAATATATTTGTTAGTACTATATACAGTGACTACATCACAAAAATTAGTCTTTCGACCTGCTGTGACGCAAAATCGCATCATACCGCACCTTGACAATACCTAGCCACCTGAATACGCGCGGGTAGCCATAACTATATAAAGATGTTTCCTAAGAAAACAACACATTTAGACTGTTTTTGAACTTACTAAACAGCCCTACTATCACTTGCCGGCAAACATAGAGTAACGTCCCATCAAGAAAATATTACGTGCCATAAAAAATGTTTTACCTCATTTCCTCAACAGGAGTAATAGAGAAAATAGTCAGACCTGAGGCTATAACTATTGCCGTAGCCATAGCTATGTAAAGCCTGGCAGAAGTGGTATGTATGTCCCCTTCAACTATGAATCGCATATTGACATCCCTATTGCCATAGCTCCAAAGCGTGTGAAAAGCCTCAGCCACTTCCATAAGATAGAACGTTATGTGGTGTGGTTCGTAGTTACACGAAGATGATCTCACAACTTCTGGCCACATAGACAGCAATCTTGCTAGGGAAAGTTCATGTTCAGTAGACGCTTTGGAGAAATCTACTTCTTCTATCGGCAATATCTTTGGGCAATTTCGCACAATTGATCTAACTCTCGCATGAGCATATTGTATGTAAAAGATAGGACTGTCCTTTGACTCTTCCCTCGCCTTGGCAAAGTCAAAATCCAGGACCGCATCGTTTTTTCGCGTGAGCATCATAAACCTTGTAACATCCTTGCCAACTTCATCTATTACATCTCTGACAGTAAGAAACTCGCCACGTCTTTTTGACATCTTCACAGGGACACCATTTTCCAAGAAATTGACCATGTTATAAAGCTTGGCATCTATTGTTGACTTACCATCACTCAGTGCGTTGACCGCAGCCTTTATCCTTGAAACATAGCCTTTATGGTCAAAGCCTAGAACAATAACCATGCGGTCAAATCCTCTGGTTATCTTGTTAAAATGATACCCTATATCTCCTGCAAAGTATGTCCACGTGCCATCTTCCTTTTGCAGTGCTCTGTCAGAATCATCACCAAAATCCGTTGAACGAAAGAGCATCTGAACGCGCTGCTTCCACTCTTCATTATCCTCAATCCCCTTGGGTTTCTCAAGTGACCCATTGTATATTACTCCCTTGCGTTTTAAAGACGCAACACACTCTTCAATTACGTTTTCACGCTGCAGCTTATACTCAGAAATAAAAACATCGTGCTTTACTCCCATCCGTCCCAAGTCATCTTTTATAAGCCCCAATATGTATTCGAGAGTAAAGGTCCTAATTATTTCTTCCTTGTCCGTCGAATCAAGTAGTGTCTTACCGTATTCTTTAACCAAATTCTCAGCTATCGGCTTTAAGTATTCACCAGGATACATCCCATCGCCGATAGTAATCTCCTCACCGAGCGCTTCTCTGTATCTCAAGAGAACTGAAGAAACCAAGGTTTGTATCTGGCTTCCAGCATCATTAATGTAGTATTCCCTTGTGACGTCGTAGCCCACCCATTCCAGAAGATTTGACAGCACGTCCCCAAGAACCGCACCTCTCGCATGACCAATATGCATAGGGCCCGTAGGGTTAGCAGATACGAATTCCACATTTACTTTAGTACCATTACCGACATTAACACGTCCGTAGTCGCGCCCTAGTTTGTTTATACCCTTTATCACCCCATGCCATACACTGGGAAGGCAGCTGATATTCACGAACCCCGGAGAAGCTACAGTAACGCTCTGCACTCCACTAACACCTATCAAGGAATCACGCAGAGCGCTCGCTATATCCATTGGATTCATCTTCTTGAACTTTCCGAGTATTAATGCAGCATTTGTGTACACATCACCGTGCTGGGATTGCGCAGGAGCGCCAACTATAATTTTCTGTAGCAACGTTTCAGGAATATAGTTCTCCTCTTGCCATAATGTTTGAATCTTTTGTATAAGCACATCGCGGAAATAGCCAAACACATCAACATCACCGTCCAAAGACATACTGTCTTACCTATACTTTCGATTACTGCACAAAGTATATACCATTTGCAATGCAATGAAAGGCGTAAGGCCTCAGAGACGAAACGTGCTGCGGTTTTCAAGACAACAAGCCAAGTGTCACATTAAGTAACAAACACACATTGTACGGCATCGTAGCTGTGGAGACCGTGACAAATGGTCTTGACACTCATTTGCTCACACTTAACACTAAACAGAACCACATGTGGGAATATGCGTATATATGCAATGGCAAGATCACGGTATGGTAGTAAATATGTCACCTTACGGTGACACTCGCGTTATACTGTCTGTGTTTACACGTAACCACGGGCTTTACAATGGTCTCATCAGACGCTGCAGCAAAAAGCAATCACTGCAAATTGGTGACAGGATCTCAGTAACTTGGAGGGCTCGCCTCGTCAACAATTTAGGGTACTTTTCTTCCTACGAAGTTTTGTCCTCGTCATTTTATTCGTACTTCCAAGACAGATCAAAGCTCTTATGTCTATCATCGATCACTGCTACCATATACAAATCAATACCCACTAATTACGCCCATCCTTCTCTTTACGACTACCTGGTTGAATTTGCAGATGCAGCAGAAACTGGTAAACATTGGTACAGCAAGTATTTAAAGCTTGAGCTTGAGGTGTTATCACAGCTGGGATTTGCATTGGATTTATCAAAGTGTGCAGTTTACAATTCAACTGAGAACCTACAATTTATTTCTCCCAAGACCGGGCGTGCTATATCCGAAAAAGCTGGCGCGCAATACAGGCACATGTTGTTCCCACTACCTGGTATACTGCGCGACTTAAATAGAGGGATTTCCGTTGAGAGGTGTACGTCACGAGAATTCGCTGTTTGCCTACGTATCTTGGGATTTTTCTTACATAGACATCTACTCTCAGAAGATGCTAACTTCGTGGCACAGAGGAAAACAATGGGAGCATTGTTATTTTCAAAGGTTTCCCTTTAAAAAATATTCATCATTCCATGGTAGATGATAGAATACTCTGGCATTTTGTGTTTTTACTTAGAGGTTGTTATGCAGAAGCCTGGTGCAGGCGGTGATGCCGCTATGGGCCCAAACCTAGCAAGCGTTCAGTCATTGTTGAATGCCACACATGATCGTATGGGTGACGATGACGAAAACAGCAGGTCTGCCTTAGCGGTTATGAATGCAGTCTTGGCAACTCCTGCAGAGGCCCTAAAAAGTGACGTTGTGGGCAACATGTGTGCAAACCTCGATAAAGCTGTTCTCACTCTAGGAGCAAACCTACCGGCGCAGTTCAGCATTTTTAGTCCATCAAAAACCTCATTGGCCTTTGGATTTCCTATACTTTTTGAATCAATGCAAGGAGGCGAAGGCGGTGGTGATGATATGATGGGTGGCGATGGCGCAGTAGATGCCGGCGGTGACTCAGACGAGAGGCTCTTTGATGGCAGAGATGACCCGAGCATATATGACCCTTGGCACTTTGACCAGTACCCACATACGGATGAAACAATAGGCAGAGCAGCACATGGGCTTGAGGATGTGCAGTATGCAGGCGGAGAAAGAGGTGCACACTACGACTATTCCCCTTCTCCATCACCAGATTCTCACGACCACGATACAGGACGGGGAATGTGAAACACTTATTCTCAGAACAGGTGTTTATTGAATTTTCAGAAGATTGCCAATCGTGCCTGCGAAAGAAGTGTATGAGTGCAAGTAACTTGCTGGAATCGCAAAACCGCAACCGATAGGTAACCTTTCCACCGGACCATAAATCTTCACATCGTGGCAATTTTTTTCTCTCATAGCAAATAACAAATGTGATCCCTTCTCCGGAATCATAGAAATCGCATCTGCTTTTTAACTCCACAGACCACACTACCAGATTCGTCACTGAATTTGGCTTTTGTAGAAAACAAAATAGGAGTGCACTCATCTGATAAGTGGGTATGTCCACTGACCGTGCACGAAATGAGGAAATCACTGTAGCTTTACAGCAAGGAGGCACAGTCTTTCCCTACCGTATTCCAAGAAAATGCACATTGCATTCTTTTTCCATGCCACAAGGTTGCCTTGGATCCCACACAAGAATTAATTGGGTTGCCGCCCCATATTAAAAACACAATGATCTTGTTTAAATTTGAACCATGCAAGAACTTGCACGGCTGGTTGATTTCAAGCAGGAATGACCGCCATTTGACTAGCCAATGGCAACACATCAGGAAGTCTCAGCCGGCTGCCGCGGAATATAACCAACAGTTTTACACAGAAAAATACAGCGAGCTGTCAAAGACCACTCAGAACCGAATTGCGGAACCAAAAACACTCACAAGAAACGGAAAAGATGCAGAGCAAAACGCGCCCCACAGCCTAAGGGGCCTAACCGCGCAGTCCAAAAAACCATGAAACTAAGCACAGAAACACGTTGCGGGGAATGGAGTCGAACCACCGACCTTCAGGTTATGAGCCTGACGAGCTACCACCTGCTCTACCCCGCAAGAGAAGGTATCAAATTCTAAGGAGCGTTGCAAGAGTTTAAATATAAAAATTCGTTATCCCTTATAAATACCTAAATATTAGCCCACACGAGTAACCTATGAACCTGCAAACCTAACTACGCATCATAAAACTATAAGGCTTGATCACCTTCTCAAGGCAACACTAATTCCAGGCGCTCCGTTCCGATATAAAGTGCTGTTTAAACACGTCGCACTCATCGATTACGTGAGCTGGAATACTACCTTGTCTGCGGACAGTAAAACTACAAAGGGATTTACTGTAATCCGTAAACGGATGATTTTTGGAACAGAACATTATTAGCGATACATACCGATGCTCAAATATCACGGTGTTTATTTCTATAACGGAAACCGAAATAAGGTTTCTGCACCGGTTTAGCCCTGGCGTCAGCGAGCAACGCAATAATTTATAAAACTCTTTTTTACGTATCCCGTCTTACTGCCGTAGTTAAGAACAATGCATTTGCGTGTCAGATGTCCAACAAACTGTACCGCAATTTTTGTATGCAACTTTGCTATATTTCCTATCTGTCACAAAACAATACCGCAGTTAGCATTACGCGTTACTTTAAGTTATTCCCGAGACAACGATTTTAGTAAAACACCCAAGAACCATAGCTGGAACACTACCAGACAGACTAGATAGCATGAAATGCACTCCTCACTTTGTGCCGAACGATACCAGGTCTTTTCTAATTCCTTGGGCTATGGAAGGAACTTCTGAGAACAATTTTGGGAAAAATGCTCATGAAGTCGTAGCTGTTCACTTTAAGAACTCTTTGCCACAGTCCGTGGAAAAAAACACCCAACACAGCCCTAAGCCTAATCAAAGACTGAACAAGACATTCCATCAGGTCTCCCCTACGCGGGAGCAGCACATTTTTCAACAGCTTGCGCAAAAAATATGCGCAGCAGACAATGCTGTATCAACATGACCTTTATTAAATACGGCAGCACATCATAAAAATACCTCTGCAACGTACAATGTCACAGTAATAAAACAAGAAATGCCTCGGTACATAAAATTTGGAAAGTGCTTTCACAAGCACGTCGGTGAGGAAAGAAAATTATCTACTAGGATGTACGCGTGGTACAGGGCATGTCCCGATACCACGGTACTGCGCACACACCGTCGAGCGATATACTCAACTTATTTTATGGAAATGGGTAGAGTACTTTACCGTGCCTTGCACAGTAAAGTACTCTGGCTGGTGCGTGGTTGCTCTCGGCTTTATTACCGGCATACACCCATGTTGCCGCCGCTTCGATTTCTCTGATTCATGAGCTTTGCAACATTGCTGCCGGTTGTTGGTGCATCATCAGCGTCTATGCTGCACGAATCAAGGCCGCTGTCCTTAGACGCCTCCAGGCACTTTTTGTTATTATCAGACCTGTCTGCACCACATTCTTCCTCGGTCTCAGAGTTCAGAGGACTGATAGACGAACTTACAGATGAATATCCAGATGGAGGAAATTCACGCTCTTCTTCCTCATCCCAAGATGAAAGCTCATCTTCGTCGCGATCTTCATACTCTCTTCTTCTCTCAGCAAGAATGCCTTTCATTCCGCTAATAGCCTCAGATAGACTATTCATTATGGAACTACCGCCCAGGTTAGCGCTTATTTTGGTCTCAACCTTGCGAAGCTTGTCCTTCTGTGACGCAAGATAGCCCTTTAAGTTACTCATAAAGTTACTCCTCGCATCAGAAGAACGCTCCTTCTGAGCAACAGCATTCTCTCCGTGCATCATGGAAAGATCATTATTCCGCGGCGGCAACGGCGGCGCTAATTCTTTTGCATGTACATGCGCTATGTCCGCAGCATGCCCCTCGGTACTAACTTCACCAAGAGCACGTCTATCCATGGCATTGAGCTTATTGAGGAGAATCTCATCCCCTGCTGCACCTTTACCATGTCTTGCGACAGAATCAAACTGCCGGCTATCGGTATCACTACTCAAAGCCTGCTCTGATGCCTTATCACCTTCGTCAGGAGCATGTCTATTAGGTACTGTGCGCTCAATCTTGCCCTTATGTACGATTTCACGCTCACTATCACCAACTGAATCCGCACTAGGAGCAGCTCCTTTGCCCTTGATCTCCGCATACTCGGTATCTTCAATTCTACCAACATCAAGATCCAAATCATCCCTGCTGCTACTACGCAGTGTGCCATCGCCGAAAGAAGCATAAGTCAAATCGTCTGCAGCATCAGCAACATCTGGTGAATCCTTAACATCCATAGCCTCTTCAGCATGCAGTGAAGGCTTGCTTTCGCTCCTATCCTCACCCTTAGCAGTGAACTTACGCTTTGTCACCGTTGCATACTCTGGCTCGCTCTGTGCAGAAGCAATCTCATCTGGCACTATTCGCTCCTTAGCTGCACGTGTACTTGGAACATCGAGGTTCACGGTCGCTTCAGTGCGACGCACCTGAGGCTTACTGTCCTTGCTAGCAGGCTGCTTCGCCGGCGCATCCTCACGCGCAACAACAGTGTCATTACTGACTTCTGCAGCACTGGCTTTGGACTGTCCGTAGTCTGGAGCCGCTACATCCGGTACACCAATATTCATTGATACCTCGGTGCGCACTGAATGCCTTCTAATACCCCGATTATCATTGCCCGCACGGGTATACTCACCCTTCTTGGATGCCTGTGTTATAGGCTCTTGTGCCTGTGGAACACTATCAGGAGAAGGAGCTGCTGGCCTTATTATAGGATCTCTATCAACGCCTTCGCGGTCACTAGAGGGTGCATCCCTGCGTATTCTCTGTACATTCTCGTATATATGGCTACTTGCATCGCTCGCAAGAGACACGTCATTGTTTGCACTCGGAATAACCACGTTCTCATATATACCATCGCTTGCACGACGGCTAAGCTTTCCTTTGAGCTCACGTCCTTGTTCAGAGTCCGCACTAACACCATCAAGATTTGCGTATGACGACACCTCAGAACCCAGTTCAGTTTCCGATTCGTAATTGCTGATCCCAGACATCGCCGACAATTCGTCTATAGATGCGTACGGCGACACATCCAAGCAATCGTGATTTATCGTGTCATCATAGTAATCGCTCTGTTGTATATCTGGGCTTGGAGCCGCAAGGGACTTAGCCCTTGCTGGGTCACCAACATACACAGTACCAAGCCTTGTAACCTCTACATCACTCCTACGCTCATACTTCTTTTCTGATCTTTCTGAGAATGCTAACACTCCGTCGTAGAGAGTTTTCATAACAGAAGGCTTAAACCTAATTCTCTCGAAAAGCGTACGCTTACTGAGTGTTAAATCTGCTACATCACCAGCCGTGAAGCCTTTGTCATTTACGAGAGTGCGATCTGCACCATGGGCCATGAGGTACTTACACATCTTACCGTAGCCCCTTGAAGAAGCAAAGTGAAGAACAGTCTCACCATTGTAATACATCTGAGCATTGATCAAACCCTTGAAGTCCGAGTCGCTCAAAGCACCACGAGCTGTTTTCAGCATCTCCATTAAACCTTTCTCGCTAACCTTGTCAGACTGACAAGCCATATGAAGCACTGTTTCAGCATTGATTCTGTTCGCGTGCAATATACCCTCTGGGTACCTCTTCACACAATACTTGAACAGCTCAACATCACCTTTCCTTGCCGCTACATGAGTGAAAGTGTCACCCAACTTGTTACTACGAACAGGAGCAGCACCTCGGCTCAAAAGATATTTGATGACCTTACGTTCGCCAGCCTCAACAGCTTTGTGCAGCGGAGTATCGCCAATAAGCCCAGAGGAGTGGTTTACATCTGCCCCTTTAGAAACAAGCAGCTTAACCGCCTTCATATTAACCTTTCCGCTCCTCGCCTCAGGATTAGTTATCGCAGCTTCTAGAGGGCTAGTCTTCGAAGAGCCCGGTCTAACATTAACTTCGGCACCTGCACGAAGGAGATTTTGCAAACGGTCAGTTCCTTGCCTTCCACTAAAGCATTGGCTCTCGAAGCCCACGGTCAAAGTGGGCTCCTCTCCCACGTTAACTCTTACGTGCTTGCTTACCAAGTACACAGCAAGCTCAGGATGCCCACCTCTAAGGGCCTCTTTTACAAGACCTGTTTTAATACCCTCAGGAGATCGTAATTCACCCTTTATTTTTACGCCACGTTTAGCGAAGGACTTAACTAGATTCTTTGATCCACATCTAGCAGACTCTACCGCCAGTACATCTATACTTGGCTCTCCGGGAACAAGCAGGTCAAGCACCTTCTCGGAATTTTTAACCTTACCCTTATACTCACGTATTATGTACGTTACTGGAGTGACTCCCTTACTGTCCCTCTTCCTGACAGGATCAAATCCTCTGTTTTTCCTTGCAATGATATCTTTCAAGAACTTTGTGTCACCTTTAGCAGCGGCATGGTGCACAATGGTTAGGCCATCCTTGCTAGCAGCGTTAACGTCTACGTGGCTGCTCCACAGGATTTTGTCACATGCACTTCTTTTGCCCTTTTTGTAGGCACTCACAAGAGGTGTCTCCCCTGTGACAGGTGATGGCTCATTTATTGCCGCATTATCTTTACCGCTCCTAAAGACAGCCTCAAGCTTTTGATCTCTATCTTTAGTGCGCAAATCGCTATCTACGAGAATATGGTATAAGTTACTTTGGTCGCTGCCGACTCCAGCATTTATTACTTCCGCAGAAGAAGATCTAAGAACTTCTTCAAAGATCTCGGGAGTTGACAAAGTTGCCGCAATATGAACAGGCGCTTTACCATCAAAGTCAAGCTCATCAAACGCTTTCGTACCATACCTGTGGTAAGCTTCGCCTATGACCTCCTTTGCAAGTTCTACCGTAGCTTTGTCACGGCTTGAGCACGCTATATGCAAAACGGAAAGGGTCTCACCACCTTCCCCTGTAACAGCTTCTCTGACGCTAGGAGCACGACCCAAATCTCTGTCAGCATCTCTCATGCTCTCCTTAAAGACACGCGTAGAACATGGCAGACCTCTACTGGCAATATGAGAAAGAGGTGTATGGCCATCCTTATCAGGTGAAAAGATCGCAGTGGTATAGCCAACCGTACCATTTTTTCCAGGTTCAACTGCAGCACGCGCCTTACTCAAGAAAATCTCTATGTCCTTGCTGGACCATGTCTTACAGACTGTTCCTAGGGCGTTTTCGCCATTCCTATCACTAGCTGAAATAACAGTACGTGGGCCAAGAAGTGCGCCCGAAACATTAACGCTAGCCTGCTTTACAGCAACATGCAGAGCTGTGTCCCCAGCGAAGTTCACCGCATTTAGCTCACTACTGGACGCTGCATCGCGCAAAATCTTTGCGTTATCTTCAGCATTTGCATGCTTTGATCCCGCTACCACATGAAGAGGCGTATCCCCATCTATATTGCGTACTCCGACTGAGCCCCCAACTGCAACAAGTATTCCGAGAATACCTGGGTCAGCACCAACTCCGCACGCTTTGTGCATTACGGTGTTACCCTTCTCATCTATAGAAGTGTCAATCATACCCTTGGGCATTAGCAACGAAATTGCTGTAGCTTCGTAAAAATCTCCCTTCTCTATATGGTCAGAGATCTCCTTTGCACAGCTGTATGCCACATCACTCTGGGAAAAATTCTCATTGACCCACTTTTGACAAGCCATCACTACCTTATTCCTAGCTTGCCCTGGGGTAATGCCACTAGCATCTGGTATACCATATGCACAGCCATACTTCTCCGCACATGCATAAAATGCTGGATCATTAGCAATAGCAGCCATGTGCATTAGGGTCCTTCCACTCTTATCTATGGTGTTATTGATACTTTTTGTTGGTATCCTGCTAAGTGCCAACTCAAATCTTCTGATATTCTTTGCAGCAACCGCATCTACGGCGTTCTTAATCTGCATGTCTATATATTCGCGTGATACTTTCGTGCCCATTGTTGTGGCCTCTTTAATAATCAAATGACGTACAGTGAATTTGCACTTGCTCCCATCTGCCTTGCAGACACCTACGTCTTGCCTTTTGCAGTAGGTTATTTTGAGAGCTCTTGTGGAGTAGTTTGAGTAATAGCGTAGCCTTTGAATTATTAATTTCTTCTTAAAATTAGCATAATATTCATAAACATATACCCTTAGTTATATGCGGAAAATTGTCTTCCTGTGGGAATATACGCCTATTACTGAAGTCGCATAGGAAGACCTCAGAAATCAGTAAAAATATAAAACCTACGTCATTGAACAGACTAAGCGCTCTATAGCCAAATCCGTAAAACAAATAAACGCTACTATGGCCAATTTAGCAAAATTTCTTGGCTCACTCTGCTCAAACACTGCGGAATCATATAATCTAAATAAACCACCACTAGTTCGCAGAACACTTTCCTGGATTTACAAAACCAGCACCCAGTATTCGTTGTCTCCTATGACACTATATGCGCATTAGCATCGTGCCACAAAACCGACCGCTGGGCGTCTGCATAGGGAACTGCATTCTAATTCTTAGATGATGCGTGGCCCTAATACATGCTACAAAAGACAAAGTATTCCTCTATACTTAGAAGCTTCGCTATTTCACGACGCGTGCACCCAGGAATTCTATGTTCCATTCGAGGGTGATACCAAACTTCTCCTCTACAAGTCGCCTCACTTCATGGCCCAAATCCTCTATTTCGCTGGCAGTTGCTCCTCCTATATTCTCTATGAAGTTACAGTGCTTCTCCGAAATAATTGCGTTACCACGCTGCATGCCTCTACACCCCGCTTCTTCTATCAAAACCCTAGCCTCCTTGTTATCCTCGGGATTCTTGAAAACGTACCCAATGACCTTTCCCGTGTATATAGGCTGAGAAGCGTTTCTCCTGAGCACTAATTCACTCATCGTACTTTTTATAGAGCTTAATTCTGCAGGTTGGCCCACAAATGTAGCCTCAACAAAAATCCATTCCCCACACAAACCATGCCTGCGATATGAATACTCCATGTCGTCTTTGGATAAGGTGCAGATTTCACCGTACTCATTTACAGCGCGAACTGAGTGCAAAACAGAAGCAATATCTTTGTCATACGCACTCACATTCGTAGCAACTGCTCCCCCTACAGTGCCTGGTATGCCAACACAAAACTCAAACCCTGTTAAGGAATTCTCACGCGCAAACGCAACAAGCTCAGTAAGAGCTGCCGCGCAACCCACAGTTATCGTATTGCCATCACAGGTCATATCTGCAAACTCGCGGCCAAGTTTTATTATAACTTTGTCTACAACACCATCTCTGATGATTACATTTGAACCCGCGCCCAATGCTTTAACTGAGAATGACGTACATCGCAAGAACTCCGCCAAATCCTCAGCATCCTGCGGCTTAAACATAAGAGGCGCCACTCCGCCTACTCCCGTCCAAGTCATACTGTGCATTTTCACGCTCTTTTTATATGCCCCCAAAACCTTGGGTAGCTTATAACCCGTGAAGGTGTAACTCATGTTTCAGTACTACCCCCATTTCATATCCAGATTTTTCCGCATTTTCTTCCTCAAAAACCCGTTCCGTAAATACCACGTTACCATCACCATCAGACAACATACACTTCATAATGATGATATCAGCACTTATATACCTGGCCATAGCCGCCATAGGAGTGTTGCAATCTCCCTCAACAGCCTTTAGGAAACTTCGCTCCGCCAGTACTGTGGTATATGATCTATGACAGTTCAGCCTCTGTAAAATTCTTCGCATATTTCTGTCGTATTTGCGACACTGCACACATATTGCCCCCTGGCCCACTGCTCCCAGCATGATATCCGGAGATAATATCTCCCGTATCAAGTCCCTTCTTGCTATTCGATCTATGCCAGCTTCGGCCAGAATTATTCCATCACACACTCCATCATGCATTTTGGATATCCTGGTGTCTATGTTACCTCTCAACGGCACAATTTCCAAATCGGGCCTAACAGCCAACAATTGCACTTTGCGGCGCACAGAAGAAGTGCC
Source organism: Candidatus Anaplasma sp. TIGMIC (assembly GCF_028204095.1). Classification (GTDB taxonomy): domain Bacteria; phylum Pseudomonadota; class Alphaproteobacteria; order Rickettsiales; family Anaplasmataceae; genus Anaplasma. The sequence continues at coordinate 7,725 of NZ_JAQLOH010000014.1, read as the reverse complement.
TATCTTGGCCTTAATGGGTAATGAACTGATATCCGTATACTTTGAAGATATAAAAACATCACGAGCAGAACCCCTCGGAAGTACACAGGGAATGTCCAAATCTTGAGCATATTGACCAGGAACATCTTTAGCAGAGTGAACAGCAATGTCTATCACATTACCCAAAAGCGCTTCTTCTATCTCCTTGATGAATAGGCCTTTGCCACCTATCTCGTACAGGGGAACATCCGTAATAGCATCACCTGAAGTCTTGATAGTTATGATACATGAGGATAGCTCTGGAAAAGATGCGTGGATCGCATCCCTTACGAACTTCGCTTGGGCCAACGCAAGCGCGCTACCTCTTGTCCCTATTCTTACAACCACAACGTCACCCACTACAGCTATGGCACAGCGTAGCCTGCCATTTATTCATACAAGCCACCGTATATGTAGCAAATTAAGCCAAGATTGGCAAAACCTGTGTACTACTGAGGCTATAACACAATCTATGATTACCGGTGTGACAGAGCCGTGTTTGAGGATAAGGCCTTATAATACCAAAAGCTCTGCGCGAGACAGATGCCCTACCTACGTGCCACTTGCAGCACCACAATCTTCAACACTAATCACACAAACTCTCACGAGCCAAGTCTCCCGCCAAAAACAAAGATCCACAAACCAATATAGTCGAGTCGTAGCTTGTATCTCCAATGCTAATGATCTTGTCTATTGAAGACCTTATGTCTTCTTCTGCAGAAGCAGATATACCTAAGGATACCGCATCTCTCATAATATCCTCCGCAGGCTGCGCCCTGTACTCTGCCTTGACACAAACAGCACACAAATATCTTATGTGCTTTTTCAGATGCGATAAAAACTCCTTACAGTCCTTTTCTTTTGTCATTCCTATTATGACGTATACATCCTCATGCTTCATGTGCGTTCCTATCCAATCACTCAAGGCCTCAGCCCCAGCTGGATTATGTGCACCGTCCAAAAATAATTTCCAATGCTCTGGTAGCATCCTATAGAGAGCTCCAGAAGTTATCCTTTCAAGTCGAGCTGGCCATACCGTGCTCTCAATCCCCTTTTCCATGTCCTCATGGCATATGTCATAGCCAAACTTTCCCGTAAGCACACTGCATGCAGCTATAGCATTACCCGCGTTGTATACCTGATGCTCCCCCGCAAGCGATGGAAGCGGGAAGACATATTCTTCAGAACTGCGAAATACCAAACTGCCTTCATCCTTTTTACAGGACCACTCATCGCCATGCCTATATATAGGGGCACGATTCTCCGCTGCATGGAACTCAACCGTTCTTTTAGCGGATTCAAACTTCTGTGCTGCAAGTACACAGGTAACTCCTTCCTTTAATATCCCCGACTTTTCTCCCGCTATTAGCTCCACTGTGTTTCCAAGAAAACTTGTATGGTCAAGGGATATAGATGTAATCACAGTCAGTATCGGAGTGACGATATTAGTAGCATCTAGCCTGCCTCCCATGCCCACCTCAACAAGAACTATATCGGCATCAACTCTTGAAAAGGCTAGGAAAGCGGCAGCAGTCGTTGCCTCAAAAAATGTCACCGTAAGATCTTCAACACAAACCCTACACTCTTCTAGAATCTCGTACAAGTAGGAGTCTGCGATTTTGGTCCCGTTAAGCACAATCCTTTCGTTAAACTCAAGCAAGTGTGGCGAAGTATAGACATGTACTCGTAGACCTGACGCTTTCAGAATGTGATACAAAAAGGCTATTGTCGAGCCTTTACCATTAGTGCCAGCAACGTGAATAACAGGTGGCATACGCTTTTCGGGATCACCAAGCCTTGCCAGAATCTCCCTCATCCTGTCTAGAGTTGGACGCTCAGGCTTGACCTCCAAAACCTTCGGCCAGTGTGGCATATATACCATATCTCATAGCCACAAATCACAAACAACATCGGTACTCAGCCCCAAAGTCGCACCCTGCGTGATGACGCGACATGTGCAGCGTACCCCAGGATTCTACGGAAATACAAGCTCCCTTTCAAGTACCAACATACCACACCATAAAAAACGTGCTTATATGCTTATGTATGGCAATAGTGGCCGTCACAGTGGGATCAATTTCCTTGGCTGCATATTTAAAATGGGTACAATTAACGCCCCACTACGGCAAAAGTATGGCGTAATGTATCGCCTACCACAATGTGGCTAGCGACAAAGTCTACGATATCTCCGAGAAATCCTTTATCGAGCACTAAAAAACTGATGCATTTAGTGATACTCACTTGCTCAAGTTACTTACTTCTAAACAGTGGTGTTTCGCTTTTAGTATGTGTTCGCAAGTTGGAAGCAGGTCTTTGCATGCGTCCCTACTAAATCGGTTGCCTTGCCATGAAAGTATGTTAACCTCCCATCACGATTTAGCATAGTTTTGGCTCGTCTTTTATGAAGGAAGAACTTCTCAAACTTTCGATGCTTGAAGCACATAGATGTATGAAAAAGGGGGAATTTTCCGCTTCTGAGCTAGTGGGTGCTTACATAGAACGAATGGAAAGCGAGCAGCTGAATGCTTTCGTTACAAAAACACCGGAGCTAGCCCTAGAAAGAGCAAAGAAAATTGATGAGCTACTATTAAAAGGTGAGCCCATAGGCCCTCTCGCAGGTATGCCGATAGGAGTCAAAGATCTCTTCTGCACCAAAGGGGTCCGTACAACGGCTTGCTCAAAAATATTGCAGAATTTCGTACCAACATACGAATCAACAGTAACCCATAATCTGTGGAACGACGGAGCAGTAATGCTGGGCAAACTAAATATGGATGAGTTTGCTATGGGCTCTGCTAATAGTTATAGCTGTTTTGGGCCGGTAAAAAATCCCTGGAAAGGCGCGAATAATGAAGAACTTACCCCTGGGGGGTCGTCAGGCGGCTCCAGTGCCGCTGTATCTGGGCTATTGTGTATTGCAGCCACTGGGAGTGACACCGGTGGCTCAGTAAGACAGCCTGCTGCACTGTGCGGCATAGTAGGGGCAAAACCAACTTATGGCAGGTGTTCCAGATGGGGAATGATAGCCTTTGCAAGCTCGCTCGACCAAGCTGGAGTACTTACCCGAACAGTTGAGGATGCCGCAATGATGCTACAGTCAATGTGCGGATATGATCAAAAGGACTCCACATCATCAAGCGTTGACGTTCCCAATTTTATGGAGAGTATCACCTACGATATTAAGGGTAAGCGCATTGGTATCGCGAAAGAGTACATTGTTCCCGACAATAAGGAAAAAGAAGATGCATCAGCAATGCTGAACAAATGTATGGGGCATTTGCGGGACTGCGGGGCTGAAATTATTGATATAAGTTTACCCCATACAAAGTATGCGCTACCTGTGTACTACGTGGTGGCTTCGTCTGAGGCTTCGTCCAATCTGGCTCGCTACGATGGTGTTAGATACGGAGCACGCGCCGAAGCAGAAACCGTGGATGACATGTACGAGCTTACAAGAAGCCTCAATTTTGGGGAGGAAGTAAAGCGAAGAATACTCATAGGGGGATACGCGCTGTCTTTTGGATGCTATGAGGCATACTATGAAAAATCACAGAAAGTGCGACAATGTGTTATGCAGGATTTTGATGAGGCCTTTAAAAAGGTAGATTACATACTTGCACTAACGACCCCAAGGAATTCTGTGGGTTTGAGAGAAGAGCTTGGAACCTTAGACCGATACTATTGCGATATTTTCACGGTGCCAGCTAGTTTAGCGGGGCTGCCTGCAATATCCGTTCCGTCTTCCTTGTCGAGTCGCGGATTGCCTATGTCGGTTCAGGTCATAGGCAAGCACTATGACGAGGGAGGTATTTTGAATGTTGCTGCCATCATACACAAGAATTCTGGCGATTTGCTAAAACACCTACATGGCTTTTGAGGTTGCTCGGTAAACACTGCATAAGGAAGCACCCGCAAAACGACGCATATGCTGGTGCAGTACTTAAAGTGCGTGGCGACTGTGGGATAAACGGCACATTGGAAATACCAGCAGAAAGTTTTACTGGAACATCGCAGCACATGCCATTTTGAACAGGTCATCAGAAGTTACTCACTAGAGCAAATGCTCAAAGCTTGTAATTCCGTATAGTATGTTACCTTCGTATGTATTTGCCCGGGAGCGGTCCCCCTTACCCAATATTAAAGAACCAGCGCCAGCCCGATCAGATGGCACATTTTCCACACATCGTGCCCGTAACGCTCACCGAGAAATCCTTTGCACAAAAATGACTTCCCAAAATGCCCACACTGAAAATTGGCTAACTTGCCTAACAACACACGGCAAAATTCGCCGTCATAGCGGTTTTTTACGAATTATAAAATTTACACAATAGCCCATGCATTGATTATGCAGCAAAATAACCGCCACATCGCTCCGATTAACAAGACACACAGTGATTTTTTTCCCTTGTATGTCACCTGAAGTGCCCTATTAAAAGGAATGTAATTGTTTGTTAAGACAAGACCTATCGTAATGCCTCCCACATAAAAATTCGTGCATTCGATATGCGCATATGTGAGTCCTACATCGCATCATAAACCGCTACGACATTGTAAGACTCCGCTTAGATATGGCCACCTTACGATATATATATGCATCCATCTCTATAAGCTTTTGCTAGGTCAGATGGCATCCTGTCGCTCAGCATATTTCGTATCCCATATTGGAAATGATAAGAACAATCTATAAAATGCAGCTGACAGCCGCTAAATCCTCACACACATATCAGCCTCTTTAAGTCGCGTGCCCGCTAACAAAACCACTGTGTGCTGTCGTGTATGGAACAACGGAAGGATACTTGTATCACTGACCCGGTCTAAATAGTATTGCATCTACGGAGCATAAGTCTTAGACTGTCAGTGTTTTTTCGCATGTTGTGTATACGTTGCAGGATTGGTTGTGGCTGGTCATTCGCAGTTTGCAAATATAAAGCATAGGAAGGGTGCTCAGGATGCTAAGCGTTCTAAGCTGTTTACGAAGTTGCGGAAGGAGATAATCGTCGCCGCAAGGAGTGGCTCTCCTGTGCCCGAGCTTAACCCGGGGCTTAGGTCCGCTATAGCCTCAGCAAAGGCTATGAATCTGCCAAAGGATCGTATAGAGGCTGCGATAAAAAGTGCACAGGGTAACGAGGCTGATGATAGCTATGAAAAGGTCACGTATGAAGGTTACGGCCCTGCCGGCACTGCTATTATTGTACAAGCCCTGAGTAATAATCGAAATAGAACCGCTGGTGAACTCAGGCATATATTTTCCCGGCATGGCGGTAAACTTGGAGAAAAGGGCAGTGTAAGCTACCTCTTTGACCATGTTGGGTTGGTAGTATACGGCTCCGAACAGGTTGAGAGCTTCGACGTAATTTTTGATGAGGCAACAAGCTTAGGGGCTATAGACCTTGAAGAACATGATGATGGTCAGGAAAAGACGTACAGTGTTATATGCAAGGTTGAGGACTTCGGTAAGATCAGGGATGGCCTGTATGAAAAGTTCTCTGATGGGCTCGTAGCAAGGTTGTCCTGGAGGCCAAAACAACGCGTGCATTTGTCCACTCAAGAAGCTGTAGACAAGGTTTTGAATTTTGTTAACGACCTAGAAGATAATGACGATGTACAGCACGTTGAGGGAGATTTCGAGCTTCAGGTTAGTACAATCTAAACAATTAGTTAGTGGCGGTAACACCTTTTGTGGCTTGCTTTTTTATCGTCTATCTGCTATATTCGGCTGGTTGCCTAGCTATGGTATTTATGTTCAAGCTTTTGTTGTGCTTGGTTTTATTGTTCGTGGTTTTCAATAGGTTGATGTCTAATAAAGCGTAGCTTCACGCTATGTTATTCTGTTGTGCGGGTTCTCTTGTATGCATGGAAGGTCAGTGATTTTCGAAGATATGTCACTAGTTGCTGATGACATAGCGTACATTGCGAGGTGTCTTTGACATTGGTGGTCTTGAGGCGTGTCTAGAGGATCTCGATAAGAGGTGTTCCTCCCCGTCCTTATGGGATGATGCCGACAACGCAAAAAAACTGCTAAGTGAGCGGGCTAAAAAAGTCGAAATGGTTGAGTCTTTCCGTAAGCTGGAAAGAGAATACAGAGATTTGGTGGAACTAATTGAGCTAGAAGATGGTGACACTGGCTTTCTGTCCGCAATTGCCGAGGATTATGCTAATCTCAAATTGCGCGTTGCACGAAGGAAAACTGAGTGCATGTTCCGTGGGGAAGCTGATTCAAGTGGGTGCTTTTTAACAATACGTTCCGGCGCTGGTGGGACAGAAAGTAATGACTGGGTATGTATGCTCCTACGCATGTATACACGATGGGCAGAGTCACACCACAGTTTTAGTGTCGAAACCGTCGATTCGGTTGATGGAGAGGAGGCCGGGCTCAAAGCCGTTACCCTGAAAATGAATGGGGAAGGCGCTTATGGGTGGGCTAAGACTGAAAGCGGTATACATCGCCTGGTTCGCATATCTCCGTTTGATTCTGCTGGAAAGCGGCATACCAGTTTCGCCAGCGTAGAGGTTTCGCCTATAGTGAACCACGAGATTGACATTAAAATTCTCGAGAAAGATCTTAGAGTAGACACATACAGAGCATCGGGTGCGGGTGGGCAGCACGTAAACAAAACCGAAAGTGCCGTACGCATAACCCATATACCTTCTGGTATGGTGGTGCAGTGTCAAACGAGTCGCTCGCAGCACCAGAATCGCGCAGAAGCATTTTCCCTACTAAAAAGCCGCCTTTACGAGTTGGAATTACAAGAGCGTGAAAAAAAGATGGCTGACGATCATCAGAACAAGTGTGCAATAGGTTGGGGGCACCAAATTAGGTCGTACGTTCTGCATCCGTACCGCATGGTCAAAGACTTGAGAACTGGGTTTGAGACAGGCAATGTAGATGCGGTTATGGACGGAGACCTTGATCCATTCATAACTGCAGCTATTGTCCATGATTCTCGTGGAGGCGATAGAAAGTAGTTTGCTTATAAAAAAGCGCCCTGCACTATTTCATGTACGCAAGCTATCTACTTACGACAACACGCGATCTATCACCAGTGCAATTGGAAACAATACCAGAGCTCATGCAGTTGAGTGGAAACTGAGCACGTGAACGCCAGTGTTTTGTTTGTGCACAGCTAAGCTATAACCCACAAACTTCGAGAGAAGAACCTTGGCATAACGGACAGTACAGAAATTAAAACTCAATGGAACTCGTGAGCAGTGAGCGCCCCAGTATTACAACATGGCTGTTCCAAAACCCTTGCAAAGAAAACCAAGGGAGTGCGCGGTTAATTTTGCTACTGTGTATCACAGCCTTAAAAACGCAATATACGCCACGCTTCAACCACGTCAGCGACTATTCGTAATCCTGCATAGCATAAAGGGATTTGCGTAAATTCATAATAGCGTATGTAAATGGGCTAACAGCAGTTATCGCTTAGCCCTGGCTAATACAGTACTCTCTACTTGAAAAAACATAGTGTGTGATTGCGAAAAAACTCGTCAACAACGCGCGGACATGTTCTACGCCGGGTATGGAATAATTTTGTGCCTTATTACACATGGGCACCGTCCATAATCATTCGGAACACGCAAAAAATGCACCTGTCCCCCTTTGCACTGGAAAAAGCAGTTTAACCCTAAATAAGCGTCACCAGACCATTAACCAGGCAACCAGGCAACCAGGCAACCAGGCAACCAGGCAACCAGGCAACCAGG
>NZ_JAQLOH010000048.1 GCF_028204095.1 Candidatus Anaplasma sp. TIGMIC | reverse complement strand
CTCAGACCTCAGACCTCAGACCTCAGACCTCAGACCTCAGACCTCAGACCTCAGAAAGGATTATCCTCTATGATTGCTGGTAGTAAACTTATTTTTGAACAAAACAAGCAAGTTTTCCAATAGGCAGTATACTTAACGTGTACTCACATATTGCGTATGCGGCTTTAAATGACACTCCAAACATAATAACCAATGCCTATAAAGCTATCGGAGCACATACTGCCTTTGAGTCAGGGTAAATCATGCTCCGAAACACATCATGCGTTTTTTTAAATATATGTCAAAAGCGCGGGAATGACTAAAATGGATCATGGCATCATTGAAACTATACGCTCTCTTGCCTGATAAGGAGCACACAAAAAACTCACGTAACAGCAGCTGCTCAATGAATCGATAACACAATCATGGGTGATAGAATTACTGTGGAATACGCCAACACTTGATAAGGACATATCCACCCATCACAAAAACAACTGGTCCATGGCGCAAAAAGTTGCGCAATCATCCGTATATGGCAATGCGCCTGTGATATTACACTTTCTGTCCCTAACAAGGGTCTGAGCAAAGATGTGCTGTGTTTAAGGCCTTCAACCCAAGTGATGCCATTCAATAAACACCGGAGTAAACCAGAATACACCACGCAGTTCCATGCTCTGCGGAGACGTCATAGCTTACAGATACATACCCTTGAGGTCTTGCATCACATGGGAAGGTTATCATGCTTGCGCCAAAAGCGATCAACCTTTTTATCTCGCAAGAGGTCAAGCGCAGAGTATATGCGCTCTCTTGTGGTAGATGGCACTATAACATCATCAATAAATCCTCTCGAAGCTGCAACATATGGGCAAACGACCTTGTCGTTATACTCCTGCACTAACTTCTTTAAGTACTCTTTATCTGTCTCCCTACGGAAGATTATACCAACGGCTCCCTCAGAGCCCATCACCGCTATTTCAGCGCTAGGCCACGCATAATTGACATCTCCACGCAGGTGTCTGGAATTCATAACTATGTACGCACCACCGTATGCCTTACGAACCACAACGCTGACTTTTGGCACAGTAGCTTCAGCATACGCATATAGCAGCTTTGCTCCATGGTCTATAATTCCTGAGTACTCCTGAGACAAACCAGGCAAAAACCCAGGTACATCTATAAGGGTGACAATGGGTATGTTGAAAGCGTCACAAAATCGCACAAATCTTGCAGCTTTCCTTGAAGAATCTATGTCCAAACATCCAGCCAAATGCATGGGCTGGTTCGCGACAATGCCAACTGCATAGCCACCTACCCTACCAAACCCTACTATCACGTTCTTGGCAAAATCGGGCTTTATTTCAAAAAACACGCCCTCATCACATACTTTGCGCACGAGCTCGTACATATCATAGGGAACCGTGCTGCTCTTAGGTATCAAAGTGTTAAGTGATTCATCATGCCTGTTCACAGGATCCGCAGTAGCTACAAACTTCGGAGAGCTTTTGTTATTTGGAGGTATAAACGACAAGAACTTGCGCACCTGGCTCAATGCATCAACCTCATCCGCAAACGCAAGATCGGCCACACCTGTTTTACGAGTATGCACAGCTGAACCACCAAGTTCCTCTTGGGTTACATCTTCAAAGGTGACCTTTTTTATGACATCAGGCCCTGTAACAAACATACAGGCCCCCTTTACCATGAAGATAAAATCCGTCAACGCCGGTGAGTACACAGCTCCACCCGCACAGGAACCCATAATGATAGAAATCTGCGGCACAACACCTGACATATCTACGTTTCGCTGGAAGATCTCACCATAACCTGAGAGAGAATCTACCCCTTCTTGTATCCTGGCTCCCCCCGAGTCATTAATCCCAATTACAGGAACGCCTATCTTAGCCGCAATGTCCATCACATGGCAGATCTTCTTAGCGTTCGTTTCGCTTAGAGATCCTCCAAAGACCGTAAAATCTTGGGAATATACGCAGACACGCTGTCCGTAAATGGAACCACAACCGGTAACCACCCCATCACCCGCAATTTTAGTCTCATCCATGCCGAAATTTACTGATCTGTGTTCTACGAACACCCCACTTTCTCGGAATGATTCTTTATCCAGCAGGACATCCAATCGCTCTCTAGCAGTGAGTCTACCTCTGCTATGTTGTTTTTCTATCCTAGTCGCGCCGCCACCAAGTAAAAGCTGAGATTTCTTGTTCTCTAACTCTTGGAGCACAGCGGAACTCATGACAAAACCTTAAGAACTAAATTGTTAATGAGTGATTATAGCAAAAATAAAAAATCTTTGGTCTTTTTATACTAAGTACTATCGCAATACGACAACAATCGCACACAACAGCCGTTTAGCATCAACATATTGACCGCGTTTAGTACCGCTTTTTTTTGAATTGGTCAACATATAGGAAGATACTTACCGAGACTGCGTAAGAGTAAAGGCAGCACAAAGCTGACAGTGAGCCCATTATATCACGCATTTGCGCACTACTTCTGGCATCTAACACAAAAATACGTGCTCCTGCCATTCTGTCTTTCACTGTGCACATACCCTCCACATGTGTAGCACTCACACCCCGATCTATTGTAGACCTTGAAGTGCCTGGGGAAGCCGCCTTCTGTCCCAAGTGGAGATCTATAATCCCTAATTGTGGAGCCCCCTGCTTCTATAGAAAGCCGCAATATCTCTCTTGTGGCATCTACTATACGCTGACAATCTTCAAGAGAAAGTGTTCTCATTTCCCGATTGGGCAGAATCCCAGCTCTAAAAAGGATCTCAGATGCATATATGTTCCCTATTCCAGAAACAATATCACTCCTCATCAAGGCGGTCTTTATGCTCAATTTGTTGCTAATGCTCAATATATAGTCAGCGCTAAAGCAATCAGAAAATGGGTCTGGCCCTGCCTTTTCACGCAGTGCCTCGTAGCCATGATTATCAACTACTGTAACCATGCCGAACCTGCGCGGATCATTAAAAACTATCCTGGAGCCATCATTCAGCGTTAAAATGACGTGGTCATGTTTTTCCGGGGAATACGAAGTCACGTACAAGATTCGGCCGCTCATTCCTAAATGAAAAATGACCTTTTCCTCTGCACTTATCTGCATTACCAAATACTTCGCCAACCTACGTACAGAATGAATCTTTTTACCCAATACAGATGCTGAGAAGTTATCGGGAATGCTGATCCGCAAGTCCCTCCTGTTGATCGTTATATCGCATATGCGCTTTCCTACTACGCTGTCAGAAAAAAACCTAGCGATGATTTCTACTTCTGGAAGTTCAGGCATGCGCACCACAAATTTCTTTCACTTTCACAAGGCAACGTGCATAACCTAAGACTCTGCGAGTTCTTGCTAATTGCCAGTAGGATATTGTTTCTCTTTGACTTACTCATAACAAAAAACTAAAATCCGGTTATGGCCGCTATGGTTCAGTGGTAGATCGCGTCTTTGGTAGAGACGAGGGCTTAGTTCGATTCTAGGTAGCGGCACTGGTAGAAATAACAGTTTTTTGTTATGGTGTGTAGTACTTTCATTGTACTATGTCACCGTGTTTTTTGCAGGCATGCACAGTGAGTGTAGTTACAAGGTTTGCTCCATCACCTACGGGTAGCTTACATCTGGGCGGAGCCCGGACTGCGCTTTTTAACTGGCTATTTGCTAAGAATAACAATGGGAAGTTTTTACTACGCATAGAAGATACAGACAAAAGTAGATCCTCTGAGGCCGTTGCTGAGTCGATCATTAGCGACATGGAGTGGCTTGGTCTTAAGTATGATGACGATATTGTGGTGCAATCTTCCCGGGTGGACCGTCATGTAGAAGTCGCACATAGTCTTGTAGCAATGGGTAACGCGTACATGTGTTACTGTTCAGAAGACGAAGTTAACAAACAAAAAGAAGAGGCTGAGAGTTCGGGAAAGTACTATAGGCACGTATGTCCGTGGAAACATCAAGTAGCTGAACATACAGAAGGTACAAAGCGAGGCGTTGTAAGACTCAAAAGCCCGGAAAATACCATACTCTCGTTCGAAGACGGTGTTTACGGAGTTGTGTCAGTAAATAGTGAACAGATAGATGACATGGTGATACTTCGCTCTGACGCAACACCTACATACCTGTTGGCTGTGGTTGTTGATGATCACGATATGGGGGTTACCCACATAATAAGGGGCTCAGATCACATTACAAATACGATCAAACAAATTGTACTTGCTGACGCGCTTGGGTGGCGCAGCGCGCAGTTCTTCCATATCCCCCTAATCCATGACGAAGATGGGGCTAAGCTCTCAAAACGAAACAAAGCACCAGGAGTACACGAGTACAGGGAGCTGGGATTCCTCCCAGAAGCAATATGTAACTATATGCTGAGATTGGGATGGAGCCACGAGAATAAGGAAATCGTCTCTATGGACGAGGCAGTAAAAATATTCTCCATGAAAGACGTTGGGGTTTCCAGCGCATGCTTGGATTACAAGAAGCTCTTATTTCTAAATCATCACTACATGTGTCAGAAAAGCGAAGAGGAACTTCTTGGTATGGTACTGCCCGTCTTGGAAAAAGGGCTTGGAGCCGGAATCACAGACGATAAGCGTGCACTGCTATCGCGTGGAATGAAGGGCTTAGTTGAACGAACCAAGACTATCACAGATCTTGCGAAGAACGCGCTTTTTTACGTACAGAGCGTGCCTATCAGCCTTGATGAAGAGGCATCAGAGGTAATACGCAACAGCGCATATGTCTTAGGAAATCTGCTGGACATACTGTCCGGAGTCCAGCCATCGCAGTGGGAAAAGAGCTACTTGTCGTCGCAAATCAAAAAGCTATCGACAGAGAAGGAGATACCTGCTCACAACATATATACCCTACTCAGATCCGCAATAACCGGCAAAGTGCAGTCGCCAAATATATCAGAAGTTATGGAAATTCTGGGAAAAGAAGAATGCCTTTCCCGGTTAGAGTTTCACACAAAGGCAAAGTAGCTGTAAGGTTACGGTACATATCGCGGAACAGGCGTCGTAAATTTATATAGATAAAGCACTCCTAGCATATGTTTTGTGAATGCACTCTGGTGACCCTTTGCACGCGAGCAGCCTAATAACAGGGCAATATCGCTGTCAGAGCAGCGTACTACGAAGCCCTAACTGTGTACGCTAAGTTATTACGGATATCGTATGAACCAGTACCAGGAGTGCTACATCTGCAGTGGCAAAGGCGTGTAACACGCTGTGTCTAGTGAATCACTACTACTCTGCGCATACAATGTCGCTACCCGGGCACTTATCGTAGTGCACTTATAAAACCAAAGACTGCCATAACCAGGTTGATCCGTACCAATAATAGACCTACACATTATAGCAATACGAAAACTAGAGATTTGAAAACTAAACGCCGACACAGTGCTATTTCATACTCAGCGCCCAAATCGGCGGCGCCATCAGCCCATCAGCCCATCAGCCCATCAGCCCATCAGCCCATCAGCCCATCAG
>NZ_JAQLOH010000047.1 GCF_028204095.1 Candidatus Anaplasma sp. TIGMIC | reverse complement strand
CTCTGTAGACCCCGTGAATACAACACCTGCGATTTGGTCACTGTTGACTAGGGTTTCACCCAGCACTTCTCCCCAACCAGGTATGAAATGGAGAACATCTCTTGGTACACCAGCTCTGTATAACAGCTTAACCGCTTCATACGCTACTATAGATGTCTGCTCAGCAGGTTTTGCTACAACTGCATTTCCAGTTACTAGCGCAGCCGCCACAGGACCAAGAAATATAGCCAATGGGAAATTCCATGGTGATATACATACAAACACACCCCTGCTCTCGAAGTACATGTAGTTCTCTTCACCAGATGGCCCTGGAAGCTTTATTGGCTCGATCAACTCCTTGCGAGCGAGCGCAGCATAGTACCGCAGCAACGATGTCGTCTTCTTCACCTCAGCTACAGCATCCGAGATCACCTTACCACATTCCCGTATTAGTAAAGTAAAGAACTTACCTCGCTCCTTCTCAATCAAGTCCGCAGCTTTTTCCAAAATGACAGCACGTTCTTCCACTGCACTAAACTGCCACCTTTTAAACCCACGCTGCGCCGCACTCAGACTTTCTAATACTTGTTTTTCTGTTGCAAATACCACTTCACCAACTTTCAGACTCAGATCAGCAGGAGAGAAAACCTCAACAGCTTTTCCATTCTCTTCCAAATCCTTGCCATCTATGATGGGCACTGATTTTCTTAAACCAGAAAAATTCTTTAACTCCTCTTCAATGGCAGTCACAGCGAATATGCAATTATCGCTTCCTGTATCCATCCTCCTTCGCATTTAAATAAATACCCCCCCCCCTTATCTTTTGGACCTGTGAAACACACACTACCACTATAACGAGGTACAAAACTTACGATATCCAGGCCCCACACACTAAAAACGGCAATTACTTCATTCCTCAGATAAACAAGCCAAATCAACGTTACATCCCAAGGCAGTAGAATTCACACTAACAGTCTTCTCAGTAACAAACCGATGAAGATAGAGAGGACCACCTGCCTTCGGCCCAGTACCGGAAAGACCACGACCGCCAAACGGCTGCACACCGACTACAGCACCAACTTGGTTTCTATTAACATAGACATTACCAGCACCTATCCTTTCAGTAATGTAGTCTATATTACTCTGTATCCTGCTCTGTATAGCAAAGGTCAAGCCATACCCTGTGCTGTTAACAGCATCAAGAACACTACGCAAGTCTGACTTCTTATACCTAACAACATGCAACATTGGCCCAAATACCTCTTTTTCCACTTCAGACACTGATTCGATCTCAAACACATGCGGCGGGAAATAATATCCTTCAGTATCAGACAAATGACCTACATCTAGCTTATGAACCAACTTGACTCCACGTTGTTTTAGACTGTCCGCATAGGACATAAGCATGTCTAGAGATGGCTGATCTATCACTGGACCTATATCAGTACTAAGCTGCATAGGATCTCCAAGCCTCAAGGTATCCATAGCACCCTTTATAAATGCTATCTGCCGATCAGCAATTTCCTCTTGTAGCAATAGTATCCTTAATGAAGAACACCTCTGACCCGCACTCTTAAATGCGGAGTTGATAACATCATCACATACCTGTTCAAGCAATGCAGAGCTATCGACAATCATAGCATTTATACCACCGGTCTCAGCTATGAAAGGCACAATATCACGATTACGCTGTGCAAGAGTTCTATTAATGACGTTAGCAGTCTCTGTAGACCCCGTGAATACAACACCTGCGATTCGGTCACTTTTCACAAGCGCATCACCTAATACTTCCCCCTTACCAGGTATAAAATGAAGCACATCACCAGGTACGCCAGCTCTAAGCATTAGCTTCACTGCCTCATATGCGACTATAGATGTCTGTTCAGCAGGCTTTGCTATGACGGTATTTCCAGCGACAAGCGCTGCCGCTATCGGACCTATGAATATTGCCAATGGGAAATTCCATGGTGATATACATACAAACACACCCCTGCTCTCGAAGTACATGTAGTTCTCTTCACCGGATGGACCAGGCAACTTTATTGGTTCTACCAATTCCTTCCGAGCTAGCGCTGCGTAGTATCTCAAGAAGTCTACTGCTTCTCTTATCTCTGCCACTACATCGGAAATTACTTTTCCTCCTTCCTGAATCAGCAATGCAAAGAACTTCCCTTTTTCCTTCTCTAGTAAATCAGCAGCAGCTTCCATAATAGTCGCACGCTCATCTACTGAGGTACTCTGCCACTTGTTGAATGCCTTATGCGCAGCATCTAGACTCTCTAACGCCTGCTCTTTCGTAGCAAAGGACACCTCACCCACTTTATTACTAAGATTTGCTGGCGAAAAAACCTCAACAGCAGCTTCGCCTTCCACTTCTACACCATTTATTATCGGCATTGCCTTGAAACTAACGCCAACGAAGGATTTAACCTCTTCTTCCAGCACCGACATTGCGAGAGAATCAACAATATTCACGCCAGCAGAGTTAACCCTATCGGAAAACAACCCAGAAGGTAAAGGTATAGCAGGATGCGGGAGATACCCAAAACTCTTAGCTTTTTCCAACGGATCCGCCAACAATTGTTCAGCAGGCACATCACTGTCGTTTGTCATACGAATGAATGAACTATTCGTACCATTCTCTAGCAGCCTTCTTACAAGATATGGCAATAGGTCTGTATATCCACCCACGGGCGCATAAACCCTACACTTGATGCTAGGCGCAACCTCTCCGGCAACATACTCATACAATCCAGGAGCCATTGAATACAGCTTTTGGAACTCAAAGCCGGGATGATCTTTATCTGCAACTTCAAGAATAGAAGACAGCGTGTATGCGTTGTGTGTAGCGAAACACGGATAGAAAGTATTAGGCTTGCTCAAAATCCTCTGCACACAAGAGAAGTAAGACACGTCAGTATACGCACGCCTCGTGTAAACCGGGTATCCATCCAAACCTTGCTCCTGAGCGCTTTTTATTTCGTAATCCCAGTATGCACCTTTTACCAACCTCACCATCACCTTGCGGCCTGCCCGTATCGCTATATCCTCAACGATATCAAGCACCCCTAAAGCCCTTTTCTGATATGCCTGAACAGCAATACCAAGCCCTTCCCAGCCATCAAGAGACTTATCTGAGAATACCTTGTCAAATATAATAAGGGATGCTTCAAGCCTACGAGCATCCTCCGCATCGAGTGTTACACCTATATTGTGTTTCTTTGCTTCTCTACAAAGCTCTAGAATCTTTCCTGCGATATCATCTAGGACATAATCTATTTGGGTAAAATCGTACCTTGGATGTAGAGAAGAAATCTTAACCGATATACCATGCCTATCGGCAACAGTACTTCCTATATCTTCCTTCCCTATAACCTCAATTGCATTCATATAGGCATTGAAGTACCGTTCCCCATCTTCTTTTGTTCTGGCAGATTCACCCAACAGATCATATGAACACAGCTGCCCAGACTCCCTACTCTTTGCTACCGCGCTCTCTATATCCTTACCCATTATGAAGTGATTTCCCAGTATGCTCATGGCCTGTATCGCCGCCTTCCTTATTATGGGCTCACCCATATTCTTAAGAAGATTACCAAGGACACTGTACCAGCTTGAATCATCAACCTCTTTCAATATCTTTGCCCCTACACACAACGCAAGCGTAGAAGCATTAACAAATATGGAAGAGGAACTTCCTATGTGCTTATTCCACGTCGCCCGTGCTATTTTATCCCTGATCATCTCATCTATCGTACAGTCGTCCGGGATCCTGAGGAGAGACTCCGCTAAACACATCAGCGCCACACCTTCTTCCGTAGAAAGGCCATATGCCTGTATAAATGCATCAATTATCGTTGCACTTTTGCTAAAACGTACCTTCTCTATTATCTGCTTTGCAAGGTTGTATATTCTCACCTTTGAGTCTTGAGAGATTTCGGTGCGCTCAGTAAGGTATCTTACATAACTCTTCTCATCGGCATTATACATTCCCTGCATGCGCTTGCGAAGCTCATCGGGCAATTGCAACGAACTCATCATCATATACTGTCATCTCCTTTAAAACACTCACCAACGCAGCCTGCCTATCTTCACAACCTCTAGCAGCAATTCACGCGCTGAAGAACCGAAAACACACCTTAGCAGGGCGAAAGCCCAATGTGCAAGGGCCTGTAAAGCAAGAAAAACACCGTTATGCTATCAAATAATATTGCACTTATCAAACAAATTAGTTAGCGTAGCGAGGAGCGACGAATATATGTCTAAAGAGATGGAAGCCCGGTATGTATAAGATACGTGATAAGAAATTTCTGGTTGTCGGAGCCTCTGGAGGAATAGGTGCGGCGATTGCGGCACTGCTTTCTAAAGCAGGAGCGCAGCTCTGCATAACAGGAACAAGATTGGATGCGTTGAAGGAAGTGGCGTCAAGGTGTGAAACTGACACTCATATCGTGCAGTGCAACCTCTTAGACTCAGCAAACGTCGATACTCTTGTTGATCGGGCAGTAGATGCTATGTCTGGAATAGACGGTGTGGTGTGCAGCGCGGGAATAACCATAGATAAGCTGTCCTTGCGTATCACTGATGAAGACTGGGACAAGGTCATTGCTGTTAACCTAACTTCGGTTTTCAAGATTAATAGGAACGCCTGCAAGGCGATGCTAAAGAACAAGTTCGGTAGGATTATAAACATATCGTCCGTTGTTGGAATATCTGGCAACGTCGGACAAGCTAATTACTCTGCATCCAAGGCCGGCATAATAGGTATGAGCAAGACACTTGCTCTAGAGTTCGCATCACGTGGTATAACAGTCAACTGCGTTGCACCAGGGTTTATAGATACTCCAATGGTAGCAGTCCTGCCAGATAAGCAGAAAGAGCAGATACTCAGCAGCATACCTCTGGGTCGTATGGGAACTGCTGAAGAGATAGCATCTGTTGTGTTATTCCTTGCTAGCGAGGAGAGTAGGTACATAACTGGGCAGACCATACATGTCAATGGCGGTATGTTGATGTACTAGCCGCGGTACCGTATTTGTACGCATAAAGGGCTCTGTAATTGGGCGCTGGGTCTACGAACTCGTACCGTCGTGTACTCTTGGTTTATAACAAATAGAGAAAGAATACTGCCGGTTATTGGACTGACTACATGACGGTTGGTACATGATCGAAGTCTGCAGTGTCTTAGCTAGTATTTTTCAGGATTAATTTGAGATATCCTGTAGCAACAGCACTCAGCTTGTTACGCAAGTGAACCAAAGGTACTATTCTACAGTGTTGATCTCGGTAGTATGTCCTGTTACGTAATGTCTACCAGTGCACTGGATGGGTTGAGATACAGCTCAACTCCTGTTTATCGCATCACCTATAGTGACATAGAGTGGGTCGTGCATAGATGTTCTGTGCTGTCCCTATATAAGTCCTAAGACTGCAGCGTGTAGAGTAGTTTTACTTCTTACCTGTAACGTGATTTAGCTTATCCAGATACACGGCAAGTTGACTGGAAATAAGCAAGATTAAAGTAAGGCTATTTCTTAAATAGTGGGGCAGACTATAACAAATATAACATACCCTGAAAAGGTTGTTATACAGGCAATAGTTCGGGGACGCTTTACGTTCTTGTAAAGAATGGCTCTAACGCTACAATATGCGATCCCGGGCATTTATACGCCATCCAGCAGTTTATTGTGCAATTGATGGTGTTTGCGCTAATA
>NZ_JAQLOH010000013.1 GCF_028204095.1 Candidatus Anaplasma sp. TIGMIC | reverse complement strand
TTGCATTAATGGACGCAAGATGGACACACGCGTTTGCGTTGCCTTTATATTTTTCGGAATTTTATTCAGAAATCTCACTGCGATATCATGCCTATTTCGCAACCGTTTTGAGTATTGGTTATGATACACGGGCCAACAGCGCAGTAATAAGTTAGGTATTTCGTAGTGAATGTAAGAATGAAAGCCTGTTGTTTCGTATTCGCAACAAGCATGCTTAAACAACGTGCAGAAAGCACCAAAACATCTCACTGCACCTCCAGAAGCGAATGATCCTGGTGGAAATTTATCTCATGTCTAATGCAAGCAGGGTTGCTCTGAGTGCTCCTCCCAGAACAATACAAAAGTACACTCTTTAACCGAGAAATTGGTCCCTAAAATTCAACCAATTTGAGAGAATGTTAGGTAAAAAAATCAAGGATTGGAGCGTGCTCCATGCACCTACAGTAAGGAATGCGTTGTAAAGCCCTGCCCTTTTATGGTACAATGGTCACGGTGTGAGTCGTAACACAGGGACGTCCGTGCGCCTTATTGTTTCGGGCGTATGTGGTCATCTGTGCTCCACCGATTTATAATTCATTTTCTTTAAAATCATATAGCCGAGCTGTTCTGCTTCGCGCTAGAGTTTCCTGGAAAATAGTGACGGTTGGGTTCGTAGGTTGCGCCCTGCGTAATATGTGGCTTACTTGTGTAAGGCCGCGCGTGTAGGTTGTGGAGCAACAACACCCCAAACGCCATCTCTTCTCGGACCAGGCACGTCTCCTACGTTAGTTTAAGTACATACATTTTAGGTAACGCCCATGCTGAAAAATGGTAATGGTACTAATACCAATAACAACTCCATATATATACACAGAGCTCGCGTGATAAAAGACCAGAATCACGTCGTGGAATCCCTAATGTCGGCTCAGGTGAGCATAGATATGATGGTTAATGATACTCAAAGAAAAAGGAAGTCAAATGAGTTAAGTCATGATCCGCTTATCGCGGAAGAAGCCCTGGAGTTCACCGTGGTAATGAATGCGGCACGTGATCGTATTCAATCTGCATTGTCGGACATTAGAAATGGCAAGTTGGATGCAGATACTGGTGCAGTAGCAAAATGCTATGAAGCTCTCAATCTGGCAGTTAGTTCTCAGGTTCTGACGTATACATCTGAAAGTAAGTATGAGCTTGATGAGGCTATAGTAGGCATCGCAGACGCGATTTATGACATGCACAGTCCTAGTCATGATGACCTTGGATCAAAGCGGGCAGAGTCCCACAATATGTCAGGTGAAGCAATCAAGTGGCGTAGGGGGTTACTGCCATTAGCAGAAGGGATGTTCCGCTACAGGAAGGAAAACTCTTCCGTATTGTCTTCATTACGATCTGCCATGGCTCTTTCAAGAATTGTGGGTATAAATCCCAACACAGAAGCTGAGATATCTTCAGAGTACCTACTCATGACCCAGGTGAAGTTTTTGGAAGCTTACGCTAAGACGGCTCCACAGATACTTGGGCCTAACGGTGCAGAGCTTTTAGAACATAGTATGGCACACTGCTCTACAGCTGCAACGCATGGACACTTAGGTAATTCGACTACCGCAAAACGGGAAGAAGTCGTACATCAAAGGGTATTTGAATTGGCTTCTGCATGCCTAGAAGTTACCGTAGAGATGCACCATAGCGGCATGAGTGACACTAGAACGCTCCAAGCACAGCAGTACAAGTTACTGCATAGCGCACTCACTGGAGCAAAGTTGAGCAGTGTTAGCGAAACACTGCACAGTATCAAGCATGAGCTACAGTCAATGTCTGCACAGCAATTTCAACCTGACTCCAGGATTCCTGGTCTTGTGAGCGACGCGATGCTGTTATCAAGTCAAGCCATAGAGGATGTTACGCTCTGCAAGAGAAAAGGCAAGGCATGGAAGGAACTGTGCAACAACACTGCGTTACCTGGCGAGCTTGATCTAGTCAATGACATGAAGCAAGAGTTTAAGATACAAAGAAAAGGCTTTGATATTCAAGAATTTCAGGAACATATTTTTGGTGGCAAACAAAAGCCATCTAATAGCGGCTTATTAGCTCGGCAATTCTCAAAACGTTCAGCAAAGGTTCGTCCTTCTCTAGATTCTGTTTACCCCAGACATGGATGGAGCAGTGCTGCTGTTTCGAAGGATAATGCGCAAAACTACGTCCCAGAGAACGACAAGGCAAACGTGGGCGAATTTCGTGCGTTTGCTGTACAGTACAACCGTAAATTGTATTCTCAACATGGTGACGTTGAGGAGATCCTCTCTAGTCACAACGACAAAGCCAACAATGTTGATCTTGACATGGCCGCTGATGCTGCAACTCCCGAAACTGCAAGAGGAAAAGTTAGCACAGTGCTTGAAGGTGTACATGTGTCCTCTGTGGAACAGGAGCTGTCTCACGGCTCTGCGGTGTCTTCACGTCAGGCATCCAGTGGTCAATGTAGATAGCGGCAAATGTTGTGTGCACGCTATGCTATCCTCTGTATAGCATAAAGAGCACGCAGCCATATCCAATGTCTTATGTAAGATGAGGTGGTCACGTGCGAGTATAGCTCGCACGTGACCACTTTTTCGTACTGAGGCTGGAGAATACATTGCATGTTACCTCGCGGTTCTTGGGTCCTAGACCTACTGTGCATCCGCTGTATGTCTCGTGCTGCGAGTCCGTTTCGGGGAACAATGTATGCCCTGTTGCTTGCCCATGTGTGGTTCAACGTTAGGTGATATGTAACTTAGGGTCGGAGAGGCATTCTCTAGAACCATGTACACCCTGCGGTGCAGTTTGGGAGGAGTACACATAGGTGTCAGTTCTTGGTGTTGTGACGCACGCATGCAGCGTGTTTTTCAGGCCGTGAATACATGCTGATACTGCATACAGAACTAAACCGTATCATACGCATATTCTTGCAATGCGTGCGGTTGTTGGATCATATCCATTCTACTCTTGCGTAATGCAGCGCGCTTATCTTGATCTATTCACAAAAACTCAGCAACCACCAACTTCTCTCAGTGAAGGCTGAGGCCTGACATGGCACACAGACCACAATAAAGCTGTGCTACGCTGAAATGACGGTCTTTATGCTTAAATATGATGAATTCTCCTTTGGGCTCTGCATTGCACAGTCAACGCACATGAAGTAGCGCAGTTTGTACAACCGGTATGCGGGCTTTTCCCACGGTGTAATATCACGAGAGCTGCGATCAAAATAGCTTTTTAATGGGGCATATTGCTACTACTTTTCGCAGGATCATTATATGTCTTGTATAATTGCACGACTCTCTCACATATATGCGACTCTATTAGTAATGACCGGCCTGCATGTTTTTCCACATATGTTACACATTATCTTGAAGTAGGTCTCGTTTGTTCCCAAATGTATACGTGCCATGCCTCCTTTTGTGCTCTAGACAGTAATTAATAAGAACCACGGCCCAGAAGTGCATTGTAACCGCTGGAAGAAAATCAGCAGCACACAACAGGTTCTTACTACGTACCATAACAAGCAGTTCCACATACTTTGCACCCCTACCCAAACGGCTGCTTTGAATAAATATCGCCTGTATTAGCGGCGCTTCAGAAAATCGCGAGCCTAATCACACACAAACTTGTGACTTCTCGACTTCAACCAATGACTCATAACCTCTGTATTTTTTGTGGTACCGGCCTGTTGCGCTTTCCAAATGCGTAAGAAAACGGAAGCACCTACAAATCAGCTGCTATCAGAGGATAACAAAGCTCCCAACAACTTTAACCCCTTTTAATAGTAGTAGCCATGGTAAGTATGTGTTGGTAGATCGATCGTATGCTACCATTAGAATGCATTTACTTTATGTGGACCTACAGATACACAATCCAATGATAAAACACAGAACATAAGTTACGAATTTTGTTGGGTACAAAACAGCAAAACGCGACCACAGTCAGAACGTAACCTCTAGTTCTTTCTCTACAGATATCGGACATACGCGCATATGCGTAGAAACTTCAAAAAATCGACTTCTTACGCACAATTCCGCTACATACGGATACGTGCGCATCATGAGCCTCCACGAGGTGCTATGCAAAAACTCGTACATGCAGCTTCATAATCCTCCATCGTATAATGAAAATCGCCCCTTTGATGGCACCACACAAACTACGCCGTAATCTATAGCATGCTGAATATTTAGTCTCATCCTGTCACATAATACGACGCCACTAACAGTAACCATAGACATAAAAAACATGCAGTGTGAGATAGGTATTGCATGTCAGAAAGGTACTGAAACGCACCAAATTTTCCAACTTATTCTGGAAAATGCAAAACGTCCAGGGTGGCTGGAGCTAATCACGCCAAAGCAATAAACTATAGCCCTCCTTTGCAACCTGTAGTATACTGACATTTACAACATATGGGATATTCAGGCTTTTTCCGTTGCTGCAGTTTATCCTTCCTAGCAACAATGAGTGGGATAGGCGGTGGTGACTGCAAAAAGGCATGTTATTCTGCGGTGAACGCACTTTTTTTCGTGAGAAGATGATATAGTCGTTACGTTGTTTTGCGTGGGTCTAATTGCGAGGCTAATGCTCACCACAGGATTCAGAACTCTCGAGGTGTTTCTGCGTGTAGTCGGGCCCGTAGCGGAGGTTCTCTCTTTCCCGGCAGCAGAGCCTTAAAGAAGAGGCATAGCTACTCCAGCATAAACCGTACCTGCTGCGCGTCTGTGTACACATTCTGTGGGAGGTCCGTCATATGAAGTAGCAGTACAAATAGAAGAGAAAATATGTGTTGTTCTTACAAGATTAGGAGGTCGCAATGGATCGTCGCAATAAGTATGGCGAAAGCATAGAAACACGCTCTTCACGGGGTGAAACCAGTATGTTGGTCAGCATTCTAGAAAAGGCTGTGAGAAGTTTTACGGATCTTATAGGTGTGACAAACAAACGAACGTTCACAAGTTGTAGCGGCGTCAACTCGGGTACACACACGCCCATGGGTGGCATGCATCAGTTTGCAGTTACAACCTTCTACAATCAATGCGATGATAATACGAGCTGCGCCGTAGAAGATAATGTTAATGATCATGGTGAAGAAAACAGCTCCCATGTGGTGGGGGGGGGTGATAACGAAGAGGATACACGTAATCCCGGCTTAGTAGGCACCGTGCTTGATGATATAAAACAATACGCACAGGATGTAAAAGATATTATTAGTGGAACGCCCCGTAGTAGCTTGGACATAAAGGGCTGCCCTATATCGCCTGCTGCGTATGATCGCATATTGTAGCTAGTTTTATGTCGCGGCGAAGTATCCGTGCGAAAAAAGTCTGGCTAAGGTGCACAGTACAGAGCATGTTGAGATGTATGTAGAACAACGTCTTACTGGCTGTTCGGCAGGATACGGCAAGATGCGAACGTTGTGCTTGCCCATCCTCAGTTTGCGATTGCTGTGGTATATGCGGCAGTAGGTGCAGGGTGTATAGTTGTTTGGCAACTATGAATTTGGTTTGTATTGTGGTAAGCGCGTTTAGCTTTTGTTGTGGCACTGTCGGGTTGCTGAGTATTTGTCAGCGTGACTATAGCTCACAAGATAGGTTAGAGAGCTCAGGGTATTTTTCGTGAGTCGGGTCTCCGTAGTGGAGGTCCTATTCCTACAAGTTGAAGATCCTTAAAGTAGAGATGTAGCTGTCCAGCATGAATTTGTACCTGCTACTCGACTGTGTGCTCTGCATTAAGTGCGATAACCGTTATCTCAAGTGGGTACTCAAGGAGAAAAAAATGTTTGTTGTTATGGTAGGGTTAGGAGGTTGCAATGTTCCGGCACAATCATAGTTCAAGTACATCTAAGGGTAAGCCTGGTATGTTCGGTGGCATCTTAGAAAAGGTTACAGGAGGTTTAGCAAGTCTAGCAGATTTGGCTGGTTTTTCGAACAGGACGTTCACAAGATGTGACGGAGTGAACTCAGATACAAACACTACGGTAATTTGCAGTCAACGGAACAAGGTCAGTACCTTCTATGACACAAGGTATAATACAAGTTGCGCTATTAGAGAGGACGAAGGTGAGCATGATAACCAATCTGTCTCCAATATAGAGGGGGGGGGTATCGAGGAGACGGAAGAGGATTCTCCTCCAATCAGCATTGTAAGCACTGTGCTTAATGGGGCGCAGCGATGTGTGGAAGATGTAAAAGCTATGATAAGCGGACCACCAAGTAGTAACTTGACAATAGAAGGGTGTCCTATGTCAAGCAAGGCGTGCAATCGCATATTGTAGCTCGTTTTATTTCGCTGCTAAGGTGCACAGTACAGAGCATGTTGAGATGTATGTAGAACGGAGTATTCCTGGTTGTTCGGCGGGATATAGCAGGATGCAAATGCTATAATCCATCCCCAGTCTGCAATTGCTGAAGTATGTGCATACTGGTACAGGGTGTATCTTTGTTTGGTAACTATGGATTCGGTTTGTATTGCAGTAAACACGTTTAGCTTCTGTTACGGCACTGCTCTGTTGCGTTGAAGCGGGCTAGTTGGCGTAGAAGAAGAGCCTATTAAGTGGTGACAGCTTGCCGGGATAAGGGACTCCTCTCTAGGCACCTTTGTGTGTTCGAGCCTGTAGTGAAGGTTCTCTTTTCCTGGGACAATATATAGGGATAAACATAGCTCCAATTTGAATCGCGCTTTCTGCGCACTGCACCTTGGTATACGTTACCTGAAATAGCGGCCACAGTGCAGAGAAGATGTTTGTGATTCTTACAAGATCAGGAGGTTACCATGAATCATAATAAAAACGATGGTATAGGCACAAGTACTTCGAATGGTATATCTTTATCGACTACCGGTATCTTAGAAAAGTTAAAGTTGACGCATAATTCTTCGGCAAAAAAGAAGCGGGCTAATCAATGGTCGAAGCGACGTGTTTCCGGTCGCTCACGTTCTGGAGCTTATGCTTGCTTACCAAGATCAGGTACGTCACGACCTGCGCTGTTTGACGTATACCCTCGAGCTTCGTGGAACAACAGCACTAATGAGATCCCTTCCCCACAGCGTTTCGGAGCGAGTGTATGTTGCACAGATTCAGATGTCAAAGAAGCAGTATCTGGCACTGAAGATGTAGCACGTAATAATGGATCAAAGAAGTCCGTCGTCACTACGTATGTGTTAAGTGTAGGCGGTGCAAATATGCAAAGTTACACCAATAGTGGCGCTTCTGTGTGTAGTGAAAATAAAAATCGCGTGCTCGGTAATATCAGTTCTGATGGGGGGGGTATGGCACATATACACCCGACACAATAGTAGGCGACTTACTTTCCGAAATACAACAGTACTTATGTTATGACTACCCACGTAGTGAGTTAGGAGATATACGATGCACTGCGTCGGACACTCCGATAGCAAGCGACTTACTTTCCGAAATACAACAGTGCTTACGTTATAACTACCCAAGTAGCGAGTTAGGAGCTGTACGATGCACAGCGTCAGACACTGCATGTGTTGGTGTGTTGTAGATCATTTTGTTTTTCGGTCAGGTGTTTCTGTACAGGCGCCTGGCATTACATGTGCAAAGAATCTTTGGATGGATATAATGGCCTAAGGCTCATACGTCTTGCAGCTAAACGGTCAACTATGTTGCTTTGTGTCGCCCGCGGCATACTGACCCCTGTGACAACGTGTGGTGTGTTACGTCGGTAACTGGACTTAATGTGCGGGTTAGGCACATTGATCTTGTGTATCGGTGCTGTGAACAATATTACGGCAAGGCTAGTCAGGAACTTGCTGCTTATAGCAGTGTTAGAGCACATCCCATTCTATCAGGGTGCACTGCGTAGTTGAGCACCACCAGAAATGGATGAAGACTTTTGCCTCTAGAGCAGTAACTTTAGGGAGGTGGAGCTAAATATAAGTCGCATTCGCGAACTGTGTGCGCGCAGCTCGGTCTACTTGGAGTTTGTTACTTAAAATTAAGTCCGCCCGCATAGAGGAAAAAATGTATGTAATACTAACAAAGGTTAGGAGGTCGCAATGGATCGCTATAACAATTATGGTACAAGTGCAAAAACACCAAATACTTCGAAGAGTGGATCTGGCATATTCTATAGCCTTTTAGAAAAGGCTATAAGCAGTATAAATGGGATATTGCCAAACAAACGAACTTTCACAAGAAGCGATGGCACCGATTCATGGATGAACCTCTCTATGAGCGGTGGCCAACCTCGTAAGATTAAGATTATGGCTTTCTTCGACCCAGAAGATGACACAAGCTGCGCCATTTATGACGATTCCAGCGTGTATGTACGAAACGGCACGGAAGTTCAGGGGGGGGGTAACTACTGCTTAGAAGAAGAGAGTGATGCCCCCTCCACTTCCATGGAAAACATCATTTATAATGCACAGCAGTATGTAAAGGATGTAAAGGCTATGATAAGCGGGACTCCAAGTAGTAATTTGGTAATAGAAGGATGCCCTATGTCGGATGCTGCATACAACAGAATGTTGTAGCTATTTTTTTTGCTCCCAGCGGCCAGGTGTCTGTACATAGACATCTGGTCCGATATGGCAAGTAACACGCAAGTTCAGGCTTATTTAGTGTCGCGCAGCAAATTTATTTGTCCGTTATAGAAGGCTTCGTTCCTACTGTTGCGCTTACAAAGCCTACAGACTTTGAGTTTGGGTTCACATAGGATAGCGTTTGTCGACCGCACAAGCCCATCATTACAGATCTTTGCCCTATCAAGCCAAAACAGCGTACTTTACAAAGATGTAAACTGTAAGCGTAAGAGCCGTGCACAGGCTTCTGCAGCCGCATTCTTGCTAACCGTATTAATAGCGCCCGTTACGCTGTCCTTGCGCGTTGTGTTCCACGTAGTGAAAAGTAAGTTTGCAGTTACTACGAAATATTGGACACACCTCATACACTGTACAGTCACTGTTAGTACTGCAAAAAAGTCCAATGCATGGGTCGAAACGCCCTTCCCTATTCAAACCATAACTGGGTATCATATACGTACTGCACATAAACTGGAGAAATACCCCACTGTGTTATTGCACGCCACATTTGCCTATTGTCCCAAAGAATATAGACTGAGTACAACACAGAGACAAAGGATAACAAATGGGCTTCCTGTTGCGCATAACTCTTTGAATTTAGTCCAGAATATGCTGAGAAAAATGTATTCTCAGAAGCTTTTCAGAGCCTCACATAGTATGGAGAGGCGCAAGGATATTGGAGCGCAGCGCAGTCTGTAGCGTGTTTCTACCACCAGCGTATGACCAGTCGTTACATATTCTATTTCCCAGTAACAACATAAAGTGAAAAATCTCAGCAGCGCAGCAATTAAAGCACATTTTGCGTTGTGAGCGATTATGTACCAATCCTCAAAATGTAAACAATTAAAAACTGTGTGCAGCCCCTTTTAAAGTAGTGGACATGCTAGAATAAACATGCTTATATGCACCCACTATTTTGAAACTGACACGCGATCACGGGTGCAATATAGTCACCATCGCAACAAATCAGTGTAATACAGGTGCGCAATAAATTGTACGAAGCTCGCTAGACATGGCTGCGTGGTCTATTTTTTACTACGTTGCCGTGTCTACAGGCGGCTTCGCTCAGCATCATATGTACTGTTATATGCGGTGGTTTAATTGCAGAAATGCCATGTCGAAGCGTTGGTTCAAGTTTAAGGTTAGGTAATATAAAGAGGTACAATAGGAATGCCAGTACGTAGTGAAGAAACAAGTATTATTCTTGATGCAAATCCTGCAAGGTGGAGAAATCTTCTGAGAATATACGACAACATGGCTTTCAATATAATGAGGCGGGCAGGAAATCGTAGACTGACCAGGGAAATTAAAAATTATCTATGTGATTCCATACTGATGACTCTGGATATTAACCCTGATGTTACTGAAGGAAGCTCGGAGAGTATAGTAGACATAGCTAATCAGGGAAGTTTAGACGAGATGTTAACAACATGGCGGGATCTTATATGTAGAATAGGCACTCGAGTATGCGGAAGTGATATTTTTGACCACAGTTCGGAAGAAGATGAAGAGGAACTTGAAAATGAAACCTCTCCACGCCTGCAAGATCCCGACATAGAACCAGTATCGGACCAAAACATAGATTTTAGCCGCTAGCGGGTTCGTTTGCGACTTTTGTTGACAAAAACATGGTCTCTTTCGGCATTTTTTCTCGCATACAGGAGTTCCTAAGCCGTATACCGCACCGTAGAATTTGCAGTCAACGGAAGCGTTAATGGCATTAAAACTGTAGATGTATATTGAAATTAAAGTTTTAATAGAAGAGGATATGAATATGGCTCGAGGTTCACGACAATGTGTCTGTCAACATCGTAGAAAAAATCGCAATGCTCTTATAGTTGTTAATAATCCGAAAGAGGCAAAGCGCTGTATGCTTTGCCTCTCGCCACTCGATAATAACCTACCTAGCACATTACGCAATGCAGAACATGCAGCAATAGTCAGGATATACACTTGATGAAGTGATGCTCTGTATGTATGCATTTGCTCTGTAAGCAACACCAAAATTGATAAAAAATATTGCTTCAGAAAGCTACTCATAGATGTATTAAGAAAAAATTGCTTTTTACCACAACATAACACTTGCATGATAGAGCCGCGATGGTAGAGGGTATCTTGACCATATGTGTAGCATGTATAACGTATAGGTTGAAAAGTATGAATTCCACATGGTATACTGGACCAGGGTTAAATATGTGTCGTCGTACCGGTATTGTCGGAACGGCGGAGTTCTTGGATTATAGCGTGGCTACCTTGCTGTAGCTACGGTTGGTACTCGTTGAAATTTAGAGGGCGTAGACTGGCTGTTATCACTCTTCCGCGCGGTTTTTGTCGCTGTAGTGGTGTCAGCAGCTAGGAAAGCAAATGGTAGGTGTCTGGTCGCGGGCGCACGTCGGTGTTTCGCACGCTGGCTATTCCCCTGTTACGTTGTGTGCGTGACGGGCTTTATTATGTGTGAACACATGAGGTTTGGGCCGTGACAGGGGTTTCTGTACGTTCGCATGGTAACCGCATCTGGGCGTTGGCAAGACGGATGAATGCCATGCTATGCTGTGTGGGAAGACCGAATGCTATGGCTTGCAAAGCCGTACCCAAGGGATGTCTAGTGCACCCTGGTGCTCCACGAATGGGCAAAGCCAAACGCGTGTCATGGGATCCGGCCATCTTCGTTCGCACGGAGCACGACAACGGGAGATCCGAAGGAGACGCCGGTGTCGTAAGGTCACAAGTAAGCGTGCGGCTCAACGGATTTGGGAAGCCGGAATCCGACCCTGAGGTTAGTGCCACAGGAGCTATAAATGCGCTTCCCGCCTCAGCGGGAACGGACGTCAGCGCGTCCCCAGTGTTTACCTGGGGGGGGGGAAGCACGGTATAGCAGTTGCATCCGTGTATTTCCTCGTTGGAGAGAAAATGATGATGCTGAGAAAAGGTTACAGAAGGTTGAAAGAGTACGGTGAAATGGATGAAACATGCGGCACAGTCGGGTGTACGAGGTGCAGCGCTTTCTTGTGGGTTTAGGATACGGAAAGGTTGGTCTTCAAACAAGGATCTTGAGAAGAGCCGCCTTCTTGGTTCTGATTACAGCTTGTGCAGCGATGATGTGCGCCACGAAGGAGGCTTGCTGCACTCTGAAAAGAAGTCCTGCGGGAATGTGCTGGGGGGTACTAAGGCTAGTCATCTGAATCCCCAAAGCACTATCCAAAGCGTGTATGCCACTTCTCATGAGCGGAGGTTCTGCAGAATGATGTGTATGTACCCGTAACCCGCTGCGGTGCTTCTTCGCAAGTGGGTATAAACCATAATTCTATTTTTCTGGACTCTGGTAGCAGAGTTGAGTGTTTGAAACAACAAGGAGGGAAAAATGCAATACATAGACAGAGCAAAAAATCAGGCTTCTCCCAAAGATCTGGGCACAGAAAAGTGTTCTAGCGTAAAGAGAGGTAGCTTGTTGGCGTACATGAGGGGAGACGTTTTTTGCTATTACCTACCCTTCTTCCTAGCGGAAGTTGTTCTGTGCATAGTGGCATTCCAATAGGCGTTCCTGTTGAGGGAGGAGACCCTCAGCAGCAGCGTTTTCCCACGCTTGCGAGCTGCTGTCAAGCTTCGGTTACGCGCATCCATCCGCAGCAGCTCGTGAGTCCAGACTGGGATTGAGTGGGTAAAATTGTCAAAGGCCATACCGTAAGTCCGTAACCAAACTTAATTGAGATATATTAGGTTCGGCCGGGATTGTGTTTGTGGTTCGGAACGCGCTCTCATGGGGGGTATGTGCTGAGTAGCCGTGGCCTGGTAATTCGTTTGTGTACTTATTCGCGAGGCGTTGCTGCGTTGTAGCGCGCATCTTCACCATGCTTGTGTACTAGCCATGAGCTTAAAAGGATAGTCCATCGCGTATCAGGTATAGGAGCGGGTTCTTTCAGGATGATCAGGACGGCAGAAAGATGGACTAAACGAGCTTCCAGCAGTCGGTTGTGACGTATTTTCCATCCATGTGGGGATTTTTAGTGACAAACTGAGGATGGGGTTTCTAGTGAACCGTTGTAATCCGCACGCGACTCTCTGTGCCGGTGTATAATGGCGCTGATACCGCGTATTAATCTGTGCTGTTGTTTTGTAACCATACGTCTCGGATGTGAAAACTGTGCGTGCTCAGGCGCGCTGGTAGGCAAAAGTCTAGGTTTTAATTATGCGGGGAGAGGGAATGACATCAGACGACATAGAGTCCTGCTCGGTATCGGGGATTGATCGTCAAGAACCAAAAGAGAGTACCGCTCCTACGAGTCGGTGCACGATGACGGTTTATAGTTTTCCTAGGTGCAGTAAACGTAGCTTTGACCACATTGTGGTAATACACGAGGGAAAAACCTGTAGGTCAAAACGTTCTTCTGGAGCTGATTTGCAATACGTGGGTGGGAACCAACAGGCTGAAGGTTCAAAAAAGACACATACACGACAGCCTGACCGGCATAATGATCTCGGTACGTTTAATTCAACCATAGAGCATGACACAAAACTAGCCACACAAGGAGCCGGTGCGAAACGACGGCGAACACCATGTAAAGTTGTTCCGGACATGTGTGCACGAGCTGTAACCCGCACCAATGTATGCCCTATTAGTAATATCATGGCTGAAAAGCAACATGACCATACAATAGCGGAGTCGAGCTCCTCCAAGCCCCGTTTCGATACAGTGGATCTTCTACAAAAGTTGAAGAAACCGTTCAAGAAATTACAAAAAAATCGGCATAGCGTAGCAAAATGAAATTCACGGGAAGATATAAGCGACAAAGCAGGGGGGGGGGGTGTTAACCAGCATGAGGAGGGCGGCCTTCTGCAATTCGTTACACAGTCAAGTGAGCCCTCGTGCGTTACCACAGGGGAATTAGGCTTCTCGCGCGATGCTCGACTATGTCTTAGCGCACATAATGGAGCAACTGTAGCTGATTTTTATTTGGATAGTCGGCATCCTGGTTACAGACGTACGCTGAGATAATTGAGTTCGGCTCATAAGGTCTTTGAGCATACTGTTGATGTACATAAGGTAGAAAGTATGAGTGGAACACGTTTACAGAATTTAAGAGACTTTGTAGTCGATAGTGGTATCAGGCCACAAGTAGTATCGTATTTCAGTAGACGCGATATTTTGCTCCTCAGGGGTGCGGTACTACGTTACGCGATGGATGCACGACATCGCGAGGCGTATAGGTCGTGGGTATTAGATATTGTGCTGCAGGGCAGTGAAAATGCACTTATCCGTGCAGTTCGTCACTTCACGGAGGAAGAAATGCAATTTATGGCTCAGAATAACCCCCCCCTCCAGGTTGGGCCCCGGTATTTGCAGTACATGAAGGGCCGCCTTTGCGCTTGGTTCAAAATCCTAACGTTGCAGCTGCATTTGCAGCTCCAGGACGTAATGTGTTGTTATAGATGTAGAAAGCTGTGCATGCTAAGATACGCTTGTGGCGAAAGGCCTATGGTGTTATAATGCGGAAGTGGCGCGTTAACCAGTGTTAGAGAGCAGTCCTGGCAACACGCTGCACATCTAAGAGAGCGACTGTGCATTACAACAGAGAAATTGGGTTTCTCGCGAGATGCTCGGCTGTATCTTAGCGCACATAATGGAGTAACTGTAGCCAGTTTTATCTGGACAGTCGTCACCCTTGGTTACGAACGTACGCTGAGATAGTTGGTGCTAGCTTGCACAGCACTTGAGCATACTGTTTATTGCAAGGAAGAGGATCATGGGCGGGGCACGTTCACAAAATTCGAGGAACTTTGTGGTCAATAGTGGTATCAGGCCACAGGTTGTACCACATTTCAGCAGATTCGAGATTGCTCTCCTCAGGAGTGCAGTGCTACGTTACGCGAGAGATGCACGACATAGCGAAGAGTATAGGTCGTGGGTTTTAGATATTGTTCTACTGGGTAGTGAAAGTGCACTTATCCGTGCAGCCCGTCACTTCATGGAAGAGGAAATGCAATTTATGGCTCAGAATAACCCCCCCCCTCCAGGTTGGGCCCCGGTATTTGCAGTACATGAAGGGCCGCCTTTGCGCTTGGTTCAAAATCCTAACGTTGCAGCTGCATTTGCAGCTCCAGGACGTAATGTGTTGTTATAGATGTAGAAAGCTGTGCATGCTAAGATACGCTTGTGGCGAAAGGCCTATGGTGTTATAATGCGGAAGTGGCGCGTTAACCAGTGTTAGAGAGCAGTCCTGGCAACACGCTGCACATCTAAGAGAGCGACTGTGCATTACAACAGAGAAATTGGGTTTCTCGCGAGATGCTCGGCTGTATCTTAGCGCACATAATGGAGTAACTGTAGCCAGTTTTATCTGGACAGTCGTCACCCTTGGTTACGAACGTACGCTGAGATAGTTGGTGCTAGCTTGCACAGCACTTGAGCATACTGTTTATTGCAAGGAAGAGGATCATGGGCGGGGCACGTTCACAAAATTCGAGGAACTTTGTGGTCAATAGTGGTATCAGGCCACAGGTTGTACCACATTTCAGCAGATTCGAGATTGCTCTCCTCAGGAGTGCAGTGCTACGTTACGCGAGAGATGCACGACATAGCGAAGAGTATAGGTCGTGGGTTTTAGATATTGTTCTACTGGGTAGTGAAAGTGCACTTATCCGTGCAGCCCGTCACTTCATGGAAGAGGAAATGCAATTTATGGCTCAGAATAACCCCCCCCCTCCAGGTTGGGCCCCGGTATTTGCAGTACATGAAGGGCCGCCTTTACGCTTGGTCCAAAATCCTAACGTTGCAGCTGCATTTGCAGCTCCAGGACGTAATGTGTGAGCAGATCGTTGATCGGGTTGGTTTGTAGCCATATATGTTGTTCTTCAGCCTTCCACACTAACTTTTGGGTAGCCTCACAGTATGTGCTAAGGTAGACTCAATACGCGAAAAAGAGAGTTACAACACTGAGAACATGTGTGCGTCTCGTTGGTGCTGTACGGTTGCTGCGCGCGACTTCGCAGTTAAGGCCGTGTGGAGAGAAGTATGTTGTTTTATCACAAAATGCCACACAACTTGGTAAAGAATACTCCTATTACAATCCCGAAATCCGTGGAATGTAGAGTCCGAGTCATTATCGTATTGTCCAAGACATCAGTATTGCAACACGTCACTGTATAGCACAATAAGGCGTTTCCGTGAAATGTTGCATGCTTCTTTTAGAATACTATCCGTTGAATCTCCATTTAGCGCATTGCCATGTGCACAATTTTAAAACCCCGCTCTAGTTTAAAAGATGCGCTTAGATGTAATATGACGTCGTATTGTGCGAGAGAGGCAACTGCCATCTCTTTCTGAAACTTCCCATTATCAAGACAACCACAAGAAGAAAATACTTTTGAAGTGTTAACGCGCTGACTCAATATAAGAGAGGTTTAGCAAAACTGCATAGTGGTTGCTGCATCGGTCCATAGCTTCGTATGGAATTTTTAAGAGAATCTCGCTAGTGCTTCTCTAGCAAAAAATAATCGGGTGTACTGTCATAGAACGCCGGTGCCCTTATTTGGATGCATATCAGCATTTCAGTGTGCTCGATATGCAAAACACACAAAAACAACCGGTAATTCTCCCGATTTTGCCATGGGCACCCGTTGCTAAAACAACTATAAGCAATGCATTCTCACATAGTAAAAAATAAACCGTCATCTTTATATTCCGAATAGTTGAGGGATATCTGCACCAGATCACTGATACGATAGTTTAGTGTGCAGCATTTTATGTCTAATTTAGTATAAATTAGTATTGATAAATATAATGGCATGTGTTGTAATCCACATGATGGTAGCTAACATGCACGGTTCTGCATCAAAATATGTTGCGGGCATGTTTCATTTCTGAAGTTAAAGAGAGGTATTTGTGGCGGCTAAAGCGGCGTCTTTGTTTACGAATGCAAGCCCAATATATTCAATAACAACACACTGCCACCAAGGTCGTCTCAAACAAACTCTAAGCTACTCCGTGTGTAGGAAAACGAATACACATTTGCGGAATTATCTTACTGAATATGCGCTATTTACTGTTAAACAGACTAAAAAAATCGGCGCAGGATCACATGTTGTATACAAAAAGGACCACAACAAAAATGCTGTGAATTCAAAAGCAACCTGTATCCGAGCGCCTATGAGCCCATACAACAAGAAACTCATTGTTCCGGCAACGCACCCATAGCGATATGTGTGCTGTAATGGTCTCTGGAAAGTGCTGAATGTATGAGTCGTCGGCTAAGTAAATTTAATGGATCAGAGGAGTTTATGTATAATTTTAACTATGAAAACGGCTGGGGCCAAACTCGATACAATAAGCTGGTCACTGTGCTGTGCCCAATGTGCAAAACTTATTCACCTAAATATGTATACAACGGGCCTGTCGTGGAGCAACACAGCTACGACACGGGTGTATATTCTTGTCTAAATCCACATGGATACGGGAGCCATGGGTTGTACCCAACGGTATCGTACATGGGCTTCCATAATGGCATTCCAACTTGGTCATACACTACATATCACTCTCAAGAGTCCTACAACGGCCCACATACCTTCACATATTCTACGGGTCAGGAAGAAATGCTCTTCAGGCAGTATCGTATTCCTGAAATGAGGCAAAATAATAGTATAAACCATCACGACGCCCCTACTAGCTACGTGGAAGCTTCGCGTGAATTAAGGAGTCTTCGTCCTTCAGCCCCACGAGGAGGACGGAACAGACGTCGAAATTCAAACCGACACGGCAATTCTCGCATGCGTGTCAATGGCGCTCCACGTCAAAGCACTAGTAGGGTTGATCCCGAACCAGAACGCACAGAATCCTTCCGATCATCACCCGTAGTGCAATATCGTAACAGACCCACAAATAATCATCAAGAACGTGCAAATTTTGCAACATACCGCACAGACACGCCCTTACCCCGTTATGTAGAACAGATTGCCGCAGGGGTGAATCGTACATTTCCGTCTTATACAAGCCGAAACACAACAGATGCTTCAACTATATCTTCACGTCTTCAAAATATGGCGGAATATTCCGGTCGCGACAGCGCTTACACACCGTTCTTTGACACTTACCGTAGAATGGGTGACCTATCAGCATTTAACTATGCATTCCCTACTACTCGACTCGAATCACGTGGCCAACGTAGCGCAAGAAGAACTCCATCTTTAGAAGCGAGTAATAACCAGTCCTCCCCACAAAGAGAACTCTCAGGCCAACCGGATGTTAAACCAACAAGACCGAAAACACTTAATCTGGAAACAAAAAACACGGTAGGTACACCAACCCCTTCGGATTCATCATCACATATACCCGGATGCCTACGAAGCAACTACTCATCCAGCGGAGAAGATATAAATTATGCTCCTGCTTCGCAGTCAGAAACATCTGGATGTCAGGGCGTTAAACCCGTGAGACCTCCGGTACTTAAGCTTATGACACGAGATGGCGTATTGCCTCATCCTGATTCCTCCATTACCCATAAGGAGCTGCATGACGGTTGCTCATCTAACGAAAAGGGTACAAATTGTGTTCCTGCCACACAATCAGAAATGTCTGGATACCCAAGTACAAGACCCGCAAGACCACAAACACTTAATCTCGCAACTCGAAACACAGCAGACACATCTGCTACTTTAGATTTATCGCCTCGGAACAAGAGAAGAGGACTAGGCAACTGCTTGTCTAGCGAAGACGATCGGAGTGAGCGCTCGCTAAGCTTTGGCTACGTAAAAGCGTCAACAAGTTCTGCGCATAGCGGCACGGAAGGCTCTAAGGATTTATGGCCACCACGCAATGACGGAGGTGCATTCGCTGATAGCCACCATAGAGGTTGTGAGAGCAAATTGCAGGATGTAGTGGTTGAAAAGGCAGTTGCATCAACGCGCGCATATAAGTGATTTGATGGCAAAAATTAGCTCCTATGTACTGCAACATCAAGTTAGGAGAGTTATATCGTGTAATTGTTACTGCGGCATAGCTCTCCCTATTTAACTAACATATGATCGTCCACCGCAAACTTTCTATATTGTGCAGTAGGGTGAGACATGTAGCACTTACACCATATGCCCAGCTCACTGCACCTTGAGAAATAATGGGGAGCTCTTTTCAGCTATCTCTCCACAATTTCAGAAACCCGATTTTGCGCTTGTATAGTAGCAAAATTAACCTGAAAACGCCCTACTCTGCCAAAACTAAATCACCAAGTCAGCGGTGTCATTCATCTCCCAAAGAACATGTGGCACACTACATGTTCTGTGTATGAAAACCGAACAAAAAACGGAACCTATATGGCGGTTACAAGATGCCTTAGTGAAACTATGAAAAATACAGAAAATGAGTCTTAGATTGAAACCGGTGCCACATGCACATGCGCTTCAGTTCCTACTTATATTTCACTACAAATTAAGAACTCACTTTACGAAGTGCAACATGCGATCTCCAGGCGAAGGGATATGATCTACATTTTTATCAGGCAACAGCAGGTATGGATGGGCATTGCGCACGATGGAACCTAATGAGTTAACTCATCCACAACCGTGAGTGCCTGCTATTTATATCGGAAATGAGACATAAGCGCGTTGCTAGAGGTATCTCACATGGTCAGGCCTTCTTTATGCAGATGCTCATCGAAAAATGCGAGGGATGCCTCACCAATATACTTGCATGCATTGCGAACTACACAAAAACTGCACAGTAGAACATGGAAGCCCCGTTGTGCTTTTGAAAACTACGGAGCCATGCCGGCAAAATGATCAAAAAACGTAATTGAAAACATCTAGAATCTAGATTTACCACACCGAGCCCTTTAGTAGAAACGCTTCACCTACCGAATAACGAAAGCACACATAAAACTTTTCCGTTCAATGAAAAACCCAACGTATCCAGGTGATACTCCAATAAACGCATCTCTGTGTTGCTGTTGACAAAAAATTACGGTCAGCCTTTGGTCTGATTATGAAACGTCTTATATACCGTAAAAACGAAGTCTAGCGATACCTCCAAGCCTATCACATGCATTGGGTGCCATAATATTTGGTTGCAATACAGTATCTATCTCAACTGTAGACATCCTATGTTTATCTTAAAGTATCACATAAATCAAAACCACCGCGAAAAACCAATTATCAAGATCCTACAAGTTAGATAGAGAGTGTAAATGCATGTTATAGTATACGCATGGTTACGATATGTGGTGTTCAGGATGCATGGGCATAGTGGAGTACGTGATTGTATTGATGACGGATTTGCCCCTTGGAAGGGGTGGTCTTGCAATTCAGAAATTTGCTTTCACGATCGTATAGCTGCAGGCATTAAAACCGGGACTCTGACCACTAATAAAATTGCCGCTATATCCCTACGCCTACTCACTAGGGCAAATGAGATTTCTTTGGCTCTTTTAAAAGAGATCCGGTACGTAGACCCTCCCAGGGCGTGCGAGGTCAATGCACAAGCCTTGATGACAGCTCAACGTCACATATCAGCAACATGCAACATGCTGAAAGGCCGGCAGTATAGAGCAAGAGTGACCCTGAAGCAGGTCGGGGGAAGCAGTATGCTTTACTCGTATTACGATATAACTTTCCGGTGTTATGCCACCCTACTCTTCCTCAATTCTTTTTACATAGATTTCTCCATGTGGTTATACGGAAATGACAACAAATATGAGCACATTACACAGTTAATAACACTTATAGTAAACACAATTGACGCCCTACAGCAATGCAACTTGGCCGCACATCCGCATGAGTACATGGCGCCAAACTCTACGGAACTTGGATGGGCTTTGCGTCGTGCTGGACAAGCTCTGAGAATTTCCATGAATTCGCTGCAGGCTGTAAGTATACCAAAGCAATATTCAGCATGCGAAGTAACTGCGTCAAAGATTGCGTTATTGTCAAACGCCTCTATGCTAGTGACAACGTTTAAGCTCCTGGATATAGCAGCTCGCCAGGCCTTTGCAACATCCATGAAGCATGATGTACGCGTACAATATAATCATTTAAGGGTCATCAAGAATTGCTGTAATGTTAGGGCATTGGTTTTACGTTCAAAGGCCAATACGTTCGCGGACTTGCACTACTCAGATGCCAATTTACGGGAGGTTACTGCGTGCCGCATGGTCGAATGGGCCTTAGTCGTTCTATGTAAAGAAATAAACTCCATATCGTGTGGGATGTTCGATGCTACCGGCAGGGACTACTGGTGCTATGGCACTGAGCTATCTTTGAATGTTTCCGAGTGCATGAGTGCATTGACTCTTCTGCGCCTTGCTTACACCAAGGCACGGATGCAGCATTCACCCACTGCAAAAACTCTCGAGCAAATCTATGAAATGGTACAAGCAGCAAAATCCTTGTGCTATAGCTTCGAATCTTGCAAAGATGTTCAAGTAACAGAGCTACACAGTGTGCTAGCGTATCTGGAGCTCGTGCGCAACGATCTAACATCGATCGACAGCAGTCAGCTATTGCACAAACAGTGGTCTGCAACCCTATTGAAACAGTCAATGCAAGCAGCTGATTCAGCATTTGATATATGCGAGTCTGAGCTTAAAAGTATAGGAGCTCAAAAAAGAAATAGTGATCATTTCTCACAAGTGGAGCTACAGTCTGTTGTTGAAAAGTTGCGTGCACAGTTTTTCCGAAACAATATACATGGCCAAAACACAGAAGTAGGAAATACAAGCTTTGCACGGCTTGTTGCAGATAGCAGAGCATCTCGTGGCTCCGAGAGGGCGGGGGGGGGTATTCTACGCTGAATCTTCATTCAACAGCACAGCGGCTACTGGTAGCTTAATGGAAAAGCGCTCACACACATAATGCACTCAGACATATTGAGATTCCTCCGCTGGGAAACGCACCTTGGGGAATAACGTCGAGGTGACGCTACGCGCTGTACTCTCTTCGGACACTGTTCCTGAAAAGATAAGACGCGCTTTTCAATGCCACAGGATAACAGAACACATACTCAAATGTAACCGATATGACCTGTTCTCCGTAACTTACGGATATCATAACAAGTAAAGCATCATTATATGCGTATGCGTTACCTTCACAAGTAAAATCACCTTTATCACGCCTAAAAGTCACATGAACAGCGGGATTTGGCATGGTAATAGATTTCACTACTTTGGCTCAGCCATAATATTCAGGCAGTGTGACAAGCTCATACATGAAAGCATATCCTGACTTGCAGAATAAGGATGCATGCATTAGTTACAATACCACCGATAATGGCTTGAGGCATAAATAGATATAGAAACCAGCATCTACCGCTCGTAGAGTCTTCGGAGATCATTGGTTTTGCTTGAAAAAACAGTATTGCGTTTGGCAGCTTAATTTCCGTGGCGAATGAGAATGTTGTGGTCCTTAAGCACTTGATAAGTTCATACAACGCTTATCGCCTAGAAAAGGCATATTAGCTCATCCAATCCGCTCTAAGACGTGCAAAAGGCACTCTACCAAGGGCTTTTACCAGTGCTGTACACATCCAGCAAAGCGGGTTTTTATGCATCCAGACATCTTTCCAGAATGAAGTAACAAAATTGCCTGGCCAGAAGGACATCAGAGACCTGTTTATCGTGTGAGTTGTATTTCCGTGTTACACTGTTGGGGTGTTAGTGTATTGTGGTAGGCGTAGTGCATGCGCGTAGTGGAACACGTAGTAATCGCGGTGGTTTTTCCCCTTGGGAACAGTGGACACCTGAGTCTACAGTTTGTTTCCACGATCGAATAGCTGAAGGCATAAAAGACAAGGTTCTGTCTGCTGACAAAATTGCTGCTGTAGTTTTGAGATTACTTAACAGAGCAAATGAGATCTCACTGGCTATCTTGAAGGAAGTTAGGTATGCAGACGCACCCCAAATGTGCGATTTTAATGTAGCATCGCTGATTAAGGTGCAGCAACATATATCAAAAGCGCGCGACTTACTCAAGGGTAGAGGTGTAGACGATCTTCCCACGGGATTGGGAGTGGGCGATGTCATGTTGCGTATGTCTTCGAAAATAACAAACGATTGCTACGTTGCTATGACCTCGTTGCATATGTTCTACTACGATTCACATGCGCTGTTGCAAAATGTTAATCATGCGTACGTGGCACAAGTTCTGGTGCTGCTTACTAACACTGTAGATGCGATCCAACAGTGCAATTTCTCCGTATATCCACATGAGTATGCAGCCTCTGATCATAAGGACCTGGAGAGCGCACTAAGACGTGCTGATCAGGCTTTGAGAATTGTCGTAAATGCCCTTCATTCTTCAGTGATACCTTACGACAACGAAAGAACGGTGCTGGTTGAAAGGTCAAACTTGTTAATAAACACTTCTCTCCTGATATCAACATTTAGGCTACTTGACATGGCGGCCCGCAGGGCTTTCTCAAAGCACAGAACCAACCACATAAACATGCTACACGATGTAAATACAGTACAGAACTGTTGCGCATGCAGGGTACTGATGCTTCGTGAAAAAATTAAGAGGTACGTAAGGGAAGCAAGGAAAAAGAATAATGAAAGGGCACATCAAGCGTTTTGCAACGCAGCATGGGCTATAGATCGTACTTATGACGAGATTTACGCTATAGCTAGTGGCACATATTCAGATGTGGCAGGAAGAATGCACTACGCAGCTAAAATGTCCTTAGATA
Source organism: Candidatus Anaplasma sp. TIGMIC (assembly GCF_028204095.1). Lineage (GTDB taxonomy): Bacteria > Pseudomonadota > Alphaproteobacteria > Rickettsiales > Anaplasmataceae > Anaplasma. The sequence goes on along the minus strand of NZ_JAQLOH010000013.1, from coordinate 8,281 downwards.
TTGCGGAGTGCGTTACGATACTAAGCCTACTACGTGTTGCCTACGAAAGCACTGAAGGGGAAGATTCAAACATTGCAAAAGTTCTCGAGCAACAAGAGGACATGGCATGTGGCGCATTGCTGAATTGCATCCGTCTTGAAAGAACAAAAGAATCGTGTGTGTCAGGTACAAAGAAGTTACAGGAAATGTTGATTTGTCTTGAATCCGTAGGTAATGGGCTTAGAGCTGTTGATTTAAGCAGACTACCGTACCAGCAGTGGTCCTCAACCATGTTGACTAGGGCCGTGAAATGCGTGGACGATGCCTTGGATGCCTGCATCGCGACACTAAAACATGCACACACGCATGATGTAGCAATGCGAACTCGTTATAAAAACATGCTAGCCGCCTATAGCGATTACATGCTGCGCTTTTCGCAGGAGACCCCTGCACAAATGAATACATTTGTGGAGTACGAAAGGAGGGGGGGGTATTGCGGTGACGGAAGAAAAACTGCTGGTTGCATAGCATTTTCACACGATGCTAAAAAGCAGATGTCTTTCGATGCATGCAGCATTGATTACCCAAATCTCTTTTGTTTTGGGCGGCTATTGCTAGTGCGCTGCCAGCTGATTTGGGCTTGTATCACAAAGTTCAGCCCAAAGCTCCACTCTTGCAGCATATGGCCCTGAGAGGCATGCAACGAATGGTAATAATGTGCCAGTTGGGTGTACAGGTAGCGCTCACACTGGCAAAAGGAAGTTAATACGGAGATCCGTGATGTATGGCCGCAATGAAATACCTAACAACATCAACAACGGTTTTTCCCCTTGGGAACAGTGGACACCTGAGTCTACAGTTTGTTTCCACGATCGAATAGCTGAAGGCATCAAAGACAAGGTTCTGTCTTCTGACAAAATTGCCGCTGTAGTTTTGAGATTACTTAACAGAGCAAATGAGATCTCACTGGCCCTCTTGAAGGAAGTTAGGTATGCAGACTCGCCCCAAATGTGCGACTTTAATGTAGAATCGCTGATTACGGTTCAACAACATATATCGAAAGCAATCGACCTCCTAAAGGGTCGGAATGTAGCTGATCTGCCCCCGGGGCTGACCGCGAGTGATATCATGCTGCGAGGGTCTTCAGAAATAACAAATGAGTGCCATGTTGCAATGATCTCGCTGCATATGTTCTACTACGATTCATACGCACTGTTACATGGTATGAATTACGCGTACGTAGCACAAATTCTAGTGCTTCTGACCAACACTGTAGATGCTGTACAACAGTGCAATTTTTCTGTACATCCACACGAGTACGCAGCTCCAGATCAAAAAGAACTGGAGGGTGCTCAGAGACGTGCTGATCAAGCTCTGAGAATTGTCGTAAACGCGCTTCATTCTTCGGTAATACCCTACGATGATGAAAGAATGATGCTGGCTGAGAAGTTAGACTTGTTAACAAACGCTTCTCTCCTGATATCAACGTTTAAGCTACTCGACATGGCAGCACGAAGAGCGTTTTCAGAACATAGTGTAAACGACGTCAACATACTGCGTGATGTTAATACGATACGGCATTGCTGCGCATTCCGGATATCTATTCTCCGAAAAAAAATCAATAAGTACACCGAAGCAGCGAGTAATAGTGCACGGGAATATCAAACGTTCAGTAGTGCGGTCTGGGCTCTAGACCGTCTTTATGACGAGGTTTATGCCATGTCAAGTGGCACATACTCAGATGTAGGTAGGAGAATACACTATGCGACTAAAATGTCCTTGGACCTAACAGAGTGTGTGACAATACTCACCCTCCTATGTGTTGCCTACGAAAGAGCTGGAGAGGGAGATTCCAACATCGCAAAAGTCCTCGCGCAAAAAAAAGACATAGCATGTGGAGCATTGCTGAACTGCATACGTCTTGGAGGCACAAGAAGTACATGCATGTCGGGTACAGAGAAGCTGCAGGAAGTGCTCGTTTGTCTGGAGTCTATAGATAATGGGCTGAAGGCTATCGATCTAGGCAAATTATCCCATCAGCAGTGGGCTTCTACCATGTTGATTAGGGCCGTACAATGCGTTGACGATGCATTTGATACTTGCGTGGCAAGGCTAAAACGCGCACAACTGCGCGCTTGTTATGATAACACAAAGGCTGCTCCCGGAAACATGCTGTACTTTACGCAGGAGGCTCCTGTACAAAGAGGTACATTTGTGGAGTACGGAAGTCGAAGGGGGGGGGTATTGCAGTGACGGAAGAAAAACTGCTGGTTGCATAGCATTTTCACACAATGCTAAAAAGCAGATGCCTTTGCTGCGTGCAACATTAATTGCCCAAATCTCTTCCGTTTTGGGCGGCTATTGCGAGTGTGCTGCTAGCTGATTTGGGCTTGTATCACAAAGTTCATAAGCCCAAAGCTCCCCCTCTGCAGCATATAGCCCTGAGAGGCATGCAACGAATGGTAATAATGTGCCAATCGAGTGCACAGATCGTGCTCACACTGGCAAAAGGAAGTTAATACGGAGATCCGTGATGTATGGCCGCAATGAAATACCTAACAACATCAACAACGGTTTTTCCCCTTGGGAACAGTGGACACCTGAGTCTACAGTTTGTTTCCACGATCGAATAGCTGAAGGCATCAAAGACAAGGTTCTGTCTTCTGACAAAATTGCCGCTGTAGTTTTGAGATTACTTAACAGAGCAAATGAGATCTCACTGGCCCTCTTGAAGGAAGTTAGGTATGCAGACACACCCCAAATGTGCGATTTAAACATAGGATCATTAATCACTGTTCAACAAGGCATATCAAGAACTATAGACTTGCTTAAAGGCAGAAATGTCGATGATCTGCCTAGGGTCTTCACTGCGGGAAAAATTATGCTGCATAGGTACTCAGAAATTACCAACGAGTGCTATGTCATGGTCTCTACCCTAAACATTTTTGACTACGATACAGATCTACTATTGCATCACGCAAGATCCGCGTTTGTGGCAAAAATTCTGGTGCTTTTAACAAACGTTCTTGATGCAATACAACAGTGCAACCTTGCCGAGCACCCACTAGAGCATATGCCCCACAGCAGAAAAGATCTTGCAGGATCCCTAAGTCGCATCGATCAAGCATTGCGGATTATCGTGAACTCCCTTAATGCTGCTATAGTATCAGGACGCGAAACAAGAAGAGTGTCAATTGAGAAGTCAATATTGTTAACCAATGCTTCTATATTGTTATCTACGTTAAAGCTATTTGACATTGCATCTCATAGGGCATTTTCAAGGCACACGACATGCGATATAAATGCCTTACGCGCCATCAGGACGGTACAGCATTGTTGCGTATTACGCATATTGTCGCTTCGCACAAGAGTTAAAAAGTACATAAAATCTAGTAAGAATATCACAAAAATTCACCAAGCATTACGTGGTGCGGTCTGGGCTCTAGACCATCTTTATGACGAGGTGTACACCATATCAGGCGGCACATACTCAGAGATGGGTAAAAAAATGCACTATTCGACTATGATGGCCTATGACATCACAGAATGTGTAACTGTACTTACGCTATTGTGTACTGCTTACGAAAGAGAAGGAGAAAGGAATTTAGACGTTGAAAAAGCTCTAAATCAAGAAAAAGATATGGCCTATAGTGCATTGCTATGCTGCCTACATCTTAAAAAACGGGATACAAGAAATGCCTCTATATTAGGTGCTGATAAGCTGCGAGAAGCGCTAACTTACTTAGAGTCAGTATGCAGTAGACTCAGGGATATTAGTCAGCTACCGCACCGACAGTGGTCTCGTTACATGTTGATTCAGGCTATAAAATGCGCAGACCACGCACTTGATACATGCATATCAAAGCTGAAAAGTGTAGAGATGCGTGTAGAAAAGATGCACGCCGATTGTAAAAACTTACAAAAAATGCCCTGTAATATGCCACATTTCCCAAAAGCCGCTCTTAGCCAAAAAGAACGGCCAGCAAATTACATCAGAGGGGGGGGGTATTCCGACGATTCGCAAACTCACAGCAGCGCTCTATCGCCTAGTAGTTCCCTTGAAGACATGATCGATCACGACATGCAGTCCTTGGCCGAAGTAAGACAAAATTCTAATGACAGAAGCCCTACTCCATAATCAGATCTGGTGTTGCCTACATGGTTACCATTGCACGTACTTCGGTTATCCCATCGTATGTACTCAGTTCCACATTGATAGCATACAGAAAGGAGCAAGATTAAAGTTCTCTCCTAGACGCATTAAAAGGCTTAACAGGTACACACACGATGTTCTCACATGTTACAATATTAGGGAGTTAACATCTCGCGGTAGTTGCAATGCACGGCAACAATGTAAGACATGATACTTACGACGACGGCTTTGCTCCTTGGGAGCAATGGTCTCCTGAGGCAGACGTTTGCTTTCATGATCGCATTGCAAAGAAAATCAAAAATAACACCCTCTCCGTTGACAAAATTGCGTCAATTGTTCTCAAATTACTAACAAAGGCTAATGAAATAGCGCTCGCTCTATTGAAGGAAGTGCGATATGTTGACTCTCCATGGGCATCCACCGTGGATACGCATGCCTTGTTCTCTGCACAACATCATATTTCAGATGCATGTAGCTTGCTAAAAGTATGTAGTACGGAGTTTCCTGGAGAGACTATAGGCAGGAGAATGCTGCGTACCTATGACCGTATAACCGGCATATGCAACGTGGCTATGCTCCTGTTAAGCGCGTTTTATAGTGACTTCGACATGTGGTTAAACGGTCACGATGAGAAATCCGAGCATGTAGCTCAAATGCTTGTAATGATTAGCAACGCTGTAGACGCTATGCAGCAATGCAGGGTTAATATTTACCCTGATGAGTTTGTAACACGCGGTGATGGCAAGTTATCAGATGCTCTTGGTACGGGAGAGAAGTTAATCAAGATCGTGATACATTCACTCAATGCCGTGAGAATACCTGAAAAAGATGGCAGAGTCATGGCCACGGAGAAGAACGCTCTACTAACCAATGCTTCTCTCCTAATATCTTCGTTCAAACTCTTGAACATCGCTGCCAATAGGAACCCGTCTGTTAGAGATATAACATTGTGTCGGGTTCGGTACGAGCACGTGCGAGCAATAAGGTTTTATTGCTATTTCCGGGCACTTGTTTTACGCATCAAGATACAAGAGTATATGACTGAAACTACCAACTCCTTCTTATTTCAGATACTCAGTACTATTGAGTGGGCACTTGGGCGTCTTGACGAAGTTATCTACTCAATATCTCAGAAAACATATGAGAATGTCAGTGAAGATTTGCACAATGCTTATAACATATCCCTAAACGTTACAGAATGCGCTACCATACTCACATTGCTACACATGGCCTACGAAAGAGCTGGAAAGAAAAACTCAACTACCTCACGCATGCTTCGTATAAATGTGGCACTAGCACATACTACCTCTGTTGTATATGTTCCGCTGGAGTGTATCTCAGATGAAGCTGTACTTTACGTCGAGAAACAACTGCATAACGTGATGAAAAATTTGGCATCTATTCACCAAGGCCTAGAATGTATAAGCAGATACAAGCTCCTGTACCCATTGTGGTCTGCTGAACTATTACAACAGGCACGGCAAGCTGTTGACACGGCACTAACGGTTTGTGAGGCAGAACTTAAAAGGGTAAGAGCACAGGTCACAAATACAGCCTGCTCCGAAGACCCGAATAGTGAGTTGACCGCGTTGTGCACAGAAGCACTTGGTGCTTACGAGGATATAGATGCTGAAGTCAGTGATGTTGTGCGTCATGTGCACTTCAGGGTTAGAGGACTTCTTAGGTGCAACGCGCTGCGGTCTAATACATGGCCCGCAAATTCCCTGCTCGAAGGAGGGGGGGGGGATGTTCAGGAGCAGACAACTTCTGGCAGCGTGACGACACCCTCAGGCCACTTAGGGGAAGTTGCCAACGCGCAGGACTATGTACGTAGCTCTTTATCGTGCAATAGGGTATGAGATATGCAAATCCATGAAGGAACCACACACATAAATGATCGCTGTCGTGGTAGTAACTAGTGACTCACTTTTGCAAAATCACCCGTGATATACTTATGCATCAGCGTATGCTTTGTAAATGCACAGACTGCATTAGGTATGTCTACCCATACTGTCCATCCGAAGACCATAAAAGCACATTCCCATCGCAGTAGTAGCTCAAAAGAAGCCGTACTTATTTAAAGTTGTGGAACCATGCTATAATCACAGACAATTGTAAATACTTTGGTGAGTACTGTGCATGGGCATGGGGCATATATTGGCAACAGCAGGAGTTTTTCTCCTTGGGAGCAGTGGTCTCCTGGAATGAACATTTGTTTTCATGAACGGGTAGCAGCAGGAATAGAAGATAATACACTATCTGTGGATAAGATTGCCTCGGTAGTACTGCAATTACTCACCAGATCTGGTGAAATAGCCAGCCAACTGTTGAGAGAGCTGCAGTATGTTGATTCTACAAGTACTTACGAGGTAAACGTTCCTGCTCTGGAGGCCGCGCAACGCCGTATATTTGAAGCATGTCACCTGTTGAAAGATGAGGATACTGCAGACTCCAAGACTATCGGGGCTAGAATGCTACGTAGGTATATTTCTATTATACACAGATGTTACTCTGCCATGCTTGGACTCAATACCGCGTACGATTCACTGGACAAGTGGCTGTATGCAAACGATGAGAAGTGCTTACACATAACACAAATGCTGATTCTTCTTGTAAATGCGATTGATGCAATGCAGCAGAGTCTTGTCTTGGAATGCACAAGTGAGGGAATTATACATGACGCCAGAGAATTAGCTGAGTCTTTAGACCGCGCAAATCAGGCACTTAGAATTGTTGTCAATGCATTCAATGCCGTAAGCATCCCAAGAGCCGAGCGGGAGAAGATTTTCACAGAAAAGTCAGTTCTAGTAATAAATGCTTCCATCCTGACATGCACGTTCAAGCTACTAGATATGGCAGCGCGTCAGGCGTTTTCAGTAAACAAATATGGAAAATACCGCCTCGGTGTATATGATCGAATATCCGACATAAGACGTTGTTGTAGCTTCAGAGTAGCAGTTCTAAGAATGAAGGCACTGGAGTACTTAAATTTGACCTGTAAAAATTCAATTCAGCAAAATCTTTATGCAGCCATTTGGGCACTAGACGTACTTTATGACCAAGTAGATATGATATCACGCGGGACTTATGCTTATTCGGCAAGGAATTCACGCTTCGCAACAAGGGTACGTGCTGATATCACAGAATGCATGACAATACTGGCATTGCTTCAAATTGCGTACAAAAAAGCCAGGTCTTCTGCTATCGCGAAGATAATTGGGTATAGCAGAAAGCTCACATTGAATGCTCAGAGACTATGTTCACACCTTGAATCGTACAAAGCTTACGGGTACGTAGCTGAGGATGATAGAAGAAAACTGCATGACGTATTGACGTGCCTAGAAAACGTCGTTGAAAACCTCACATCTATCGACAAAAGTCAGCTGCCTCACGCGCAGTGGTCATCAACACTGATGGAACAGGCTGTTAACGTTGCGACTAGAGCCTGCGATGCATGCGCATCAGAACTCAAAGGCCTTGAGCTACGCAAACTCGTCGAAGGGGACGGGCAAAATGCACGTGGTGAACTTGGATCTGTGTTGGATTTGCTACGCAGTTTCGTATCCTTCGGAGTAAGGTACGTATTGGCGCAGGAAAATGCAGCTTTTACATACGCTGGCGAGGAAACTATAATGAATATGCACGGTGGCGTTGGGGGGGGGTATTCTGACGGTTCGCCAACTCACAGTAGCGCTCTATCGCCCAGTAGCTCTCTTGAAGATGTCGTTGGATGCGACATACAGTCCCTGGCCGAAGTCAGACAAAATTCTAATGACAGAAGCCCTACTCCATAATCAGATCTGGTGTTGCCTACATGGTTACCATTGCACGTACTTCAGTTATCCCATCATATGTACTCAACTCCACACTGATAGCGTACAGAAAGAAGTATTGTGCGCATGACCCAAGTTCTCTCCTAAACGCATTAAAAGGCTTCATTAGTACACATACGCTGCTCTTACATGTTACAATCTTAAGGAGTTGACATCTCGCGGTAGTTGCAGTGCATGGCAGCAATGTAAGACATGATACTTACGACGATGGTTTTGCTCCTTGGAAGCAATGGTCTCCTGAGGCGGACGTCTGCTTTCATGATCGCATTGCGAGGGGAATTAAAGAAAATACTCTCTCCACAAACAAAATTGCGTC